>NZ_QPFC01000278.1:0-7132 GCF_003427465.1 Nocardiopsis sp. TNDT3
CGAACTGCCCGCGGGGGCGCCGCCCGCCCCCTCCGCCCCCGTCGAGCGCGGCCTGCTGCGTTGGGAGATCCTGTGCGTGCTCGCCCTGTCGCTGGGCGCCGCGGCGGTCTCGGCGACCATCTCCTTCCTCGGCGTGCTCACCGAGCCCCAGTCACTGGCCGAGCAGACCGCCAGCCTGGTGCGCCCCCGAGCGGACCGGGAGCGCCCCTGGCTGGACCTGTCGTGGCAGCTGTTCGCGCTGGCCAACGCCCTGGTCCCGGTGCTGCTGGTGGCCTACCTCCTGCGCCGCTCGGGCGACTCCTCGGCCACGATCGGCTTCGACGTGCGCCGTCCCGGCTTCGACCTGGGCACCGGCGCCCTGCTGGCCGCGCTGATCGGCCTGAGCGGCCTCGCGCTGTACGTGGTCTCCTGGCAGCTGGGGCTGACGGTCACGATCAGGCCCAGCACCCTGGCCGGGAACTGGTGGGACGTGCCCGTCCTGGTGCTCCAGGCGGCCAAGAACGGGATCCTGGAGGAGGTGATCGTGGTCGGCTACCTGCTGCACCGGCTGGGGCAGCTGGGGTGGACGCCGTGGAAGGCGGTGCTGGCCAGCTCGGTGCTGCGCGCCTTCTACCACCTCTACCAGGGCGTCGGGATGTTCTTCGGCAACCTGGTGATGGGGCTGGTCTTCGGCTGGTTCTACCTGCGCTACGGACGTGTGATGCCCCTGGTGGTGGCGCACACGGTCATCGACGTCGTGGCCTTCGTCGGCTCGGTCTACCTCATCGGCCGTCTGGACTGGCTGCCCTCGTGAGGCCGCGGGCGGCGATGGCGTCCTCCAGGTAGCGGGGACGGCCCAGGAACAGGCCCGTGGCCAGGTTGACCACGACCAGCACCGCCAGCAGGAGCAGGGGCGCGTGCCAGCCGCCGCTGACCTCGCGCAGCAGTCCGAACAGGAAGGGCCCCGCCCCGCCCATGAGGTAGCCCAGGCTCTGGCTGACGGCCGAGAGCGCCGCCGTCCCCGCCCCGGTGCGGGTGCGCAGCGCGAAGGCGGTCAGCGCGAAGACGAAGCTGCCCATGCCGATCCCCACGAGCGTGGTCCAGGCCCACACCCCCGACAGCGGGGCGAACCACAGCCCGACCAGGCCCACGAGGTAGGCGGCGGAGAAGGCCAGCACGAAGGGGCGCTGGTCGCTGGTCCGGGTCAGCAGCGTGGGCAGTACCAGGGACATGGGGATGCCCAGGACGGTGAGGTAGGACAGCGCCAGGCCCGCGGTCTGGGCGTCCATGCCCTGGTCGCGCAGCATCTGCGCGTACCAGCCGAACATGATGTAGGCGACCGAGGACTGGGTGCCGAAGTAGAGGACGGACTGCCAGCCCAGGCCGGTGCGCAGCACCTGGCCGAAGCCCAGTGCCTGGGAGGCGTCGCCGCGCGCGGGCTCGTGGCGCAGCACCAGCAGCCAGGGGACGGCGGCCACGACGCCGAAGAGGGCGTAGGCGCCCAGGGCCGCGCGCCATTCGCCGGTGGACTGCTCCAGGGGCACGGTGGCCGCGGCGGCGATGGTGGTGCCCAGCGCCAGGCCGGTGGTGTACACGGTGGTCATGAGGCCCACGCGGTCGGGGAAGTGCTCCTTGACCAGGGCGGGCAGGATGACGTTGCCGACCGCGCCGCCGGACAGGGCCACCACGCTCAGGGCCAGGAACATCCACGGCTCGGGGGCCGCGGCCCGGGCGGCGAGGCCGACGGTGAGGGCGATGAGCGCGTAGACCAGCAGGTGGTGCTCGCCCAGGCGGCGGCCCAGGACGGGGGTCAGGCCGCCGAAGAGCGCGAAGCACAGCACGGGCAGGGTGGTGAGGATCCCCGCGCCGACGGCGGTCATGCCCAGCCCGGCGGTGACCTCGTCGAGCACGGGGCCGACGCTGGTGATGGCGGTGCGCAGGTTCAGGGCCGCCAGGGCGATTCCGGCGGCGAGCAGCAGCAGTGCCGCGCGCGGTGGACGGCTCGGGGCGGTCCGGCCTGCGGCGGGGCCGCTCGTCACGGGGGTGCGGGGGGCTGGTCCGGCGCTCATGGAGGCGACTCGCAGAAATTCATAGGATGACCCGATGTACTTCATGAGGATAACGCATTATCGTTCGAAGCCAATTCCCGACCGCAACTGGTCTAAGCTCCGGCCTTAACCGTTCCGTACCTGTGCGCTGGCCCAGTCATCCGGCGACCCGCCCCTAGGAGGTATACGCGTGCCCCTCGCCTCGACACGCCGGACCGGTCTCGTCGACCAGGTCATCAGTCAGTTACGAGCACAGATCGACTCGGGCGAGTGGGGTGTGGGCGACCGCATCCCCACCGAGTCGGAGCTCTCCGACCAGCTGGAGGTGGGCCGCAACACCGTCCGCGAGGCGGTGCGCGCCCTGGCCCACGCCGGGCTGCTGGAGATCCGCCAGGGGGCGGGCACCTTCGTGCGGGCCTCCAGCGAACTCGGCGGCGCCCTGCGGCGCCGTCTGGAGCGCTCCCGCCTGCGGGAGAACCTGGAGGTGCGCCGCGCGCTGGAGGTGGAGGCGGCCCGGCTGGCCGCGCTGCGCCACAGCGAGGAGGACATGGCCGACATCGACCGCGCCATGGCGCTGCGGGAGGCCGCCTGGCGCGAGCGCGACATGGGCGCGTTCGTGGAGGCGGACTTCACGTTCCACCGCGCGGTGGTCAACGCCACCCACAACACCCTGCTCATCGACCTGTACGACGACATCGCGCAGGTGGTGTACGCGAGCATCGCGCACACGGCCTACGAGCAGGGCGCCGAGGCGACCGACCGGCCCTCCTCGGCCACCGACGGCGTGGACCACTCCAAGCTGACCGAGGCGATCCGCGACGCCGACGCGGCCGGGGCCGCGCGGGAGGCCACCTGCTACATCGACGAGCTGCTCTCGTTCACCGAGGACTGAGCGGCCCGCGTCGGCCCCCGTCCGGCCGGGCGGCGCCCCCAAGGCCTGGGAGCGTTCCCACGCGCTTCCGGGCCGGTGCGTCCGCACCGGGTTCCGTCCGCCCCAGAAGGCCCGTGCGGGCCCGGCGGGCGCGCCGCGCGGCCGTGGGCGTCCCGGGGCCGGGGAACGCCTTCCGGCTCGGCCCCCGGCCGCCGCTGAGGGGCCTTGCGGCTCACTCCCGGGGGTCGCCCACGGCGGAGCGCGGCGAGAACCGCGAACGGGCCGCAGGATGCCCCTCGGCGCCGCGCGCGGCGGTGTCGCGCAGGGCGCCCAGGGTCCGCGGACGCCCCGGGCGCCGCGAGCGGTGCTCGGAGCGGTCCTCCCAGCCCGCGACCCGCGAGGGGTCCAGGCCGAGCAGGTCCAGGGTGCTCTCCCCCGCGTAGACGGCGTCGATGATCTCGCGTTCGCGCGAGACGCTGTCCACGGTCGCGGCGATGATGGAGCCGACCTGCCCCCGGGGCAGGCACACCACGCCGTCGTCGTCGGCGACGATCCAGTCGCCCCGGCGCACCGGCAGGGGCGCGGGGCCGCCCGGCGTCATGCTGATCTGGCGGCCCACCGAGCCGCCCGCCTCGTGCGCGGCCTCACGGACCGCGACCCCGGCCCCGAAGACCGGCAGAGCGCACCGGGCGATGGCCGCGATGTCGCGGACGCAGCCGTCCAGGACGATGCCCGCGACCCCGCGGGTGCTCGCGGCCACGGCCAGGATCTCGTCCACGTAGCCGTACTCGGCCTCCCCCGCGACGTCCACCACGAGGGCGGAGCCGGGCGGGGCCTGGGCCACCGCGACGTGGATGGCGAGGTTGTCCCCCGGGGTGCAGCGGACCGGGAAGGCGGTCGCCGCGAAGGCGGCCCCCGGCCAGACGGAGAACAGGTGCGTCCCGAACGGCCGGCCGCCGCACCGCGCGAGCGCCACCGTGCCCACAGCCGTCAACGTTTCCGCCAATGCCACGTCAGCCTCCCACTACACCCGCGCCCGGTGCGGCCGGTACGGACCGACCCCTTCCCATACTCACCGGTAACTTAAGCGTGACGCAAGCCATGCACGCCGGAAACACGTAAAGATGCTACCGCTGGTTACAGATACGGACGGAAGAGGCCGCCCGCGCCTACCCAGCGTGCCCGCCGCCGGGGTCACCGGCCCGCGGCGCGCCCCTCTCCGCGCGTCGCGCCGCGGATCGTCGACCCCTAGGGCGCGACCCACTCCAGGGGACGGTCGCCCCCCTTGCGCTCCTTGCGCACCGACAGGTGGTCCCAGGACTCCACGTAGCCGACCCCCGGGGTGGCGCGCACCCCCTCCAGGGCCTCCACCAGCTGGCAGCGGTCGGGCGCGGTGAGGGTGCCGATGACGTCGTAGCGCCCGAAACCGCTGGCCAGGAAGGAGATCCTGGGCATGTTCGCCAGCGCGGCCCCCAGCAGTTCGGCGTCGCCCCGGCAGCGCAGGCCGAAACCGAGCCGCTCGTTGGCCCCCACCGCCGTGGGCTCCACCAGCGCGGTCACGTGCACCACGCCCGAGTCGAGCAGCCGCACCACCCGCGAGCGGGCCGCGGCCTGCGACAGCCCCACCTGGCGGGCGAGGTCCGCGTAGGAGGACCTGCCGTCCCTGAGCAGCTGCCGCACCAGGCGCCAGTCCAGGGCGTCCAGTTCGATGTCGCGCAGCTCCCGCACACTGCTGTGGGCGTCCTTGAACACCGAGTTGGCGCGGAAGACCTCCGCGCCGTCCACCCCCGGCAGCGCGCGCAGCTCCGAGAGCTCCTTGGTCAGGGCGGCGTCGTCGGCGACGCGTACCTGCGCCACGGCCGGGAACCGCCCGGCCGAGTGCGCGGCGAAGGTCACCGCCTCCCTCTCCCCCAGCGCGTCCAGCATCGGCCCCACGGGGCCGCTGACGCGGAACGACACGTGGCTGAGGACCTCCATTCCCACGACCCCGGCGTGCAGCACCCCGACGATCCTGATCGCCCCGGACTGCACGAGCTGGCGCACTCTGGCGCGTACCGCGGTCCTCGACAGGCCGACCCCGTCGGCCAGTGCCTGGAACGTCGCTCGGCCGTCCCCTTGCAGCGCGCGCATGAGCGCGGTGTCAACCGCATCGAGCACGATGGCTTGCCTTTCGTTCCCATGACGCCGCCCTTCCCCCGGACGGCGCCCCCTCCTGCGGCCAGATCATCGCAGCTGCGGCGAGCGCGCACTACTGATCGCCAAAGAAATCGGTTGATCTCCCCCTTTGGCGGTGCCGGAGGGGTCGGCCAACGCCCCATCCACCGCGTGCGAGACACATAACAGACTTGTATAGAACATCCCTCATGACTGAGTAGCGGTGCACACAAACCCGCGCAAAGCGCCACACTGAGAACTGTCGGGCCCGCACACGCACCCCGCGGGCTCTCCACGCCCGGAGGAGGACGGCCCGCACGGTACGTCCGAAAAGCACGGGTAGGCCCGTAGGGGAATCGGACGACCCTTCTCCGGCGTGTACATAACAAAGGTTTCGGACACGAGTCCGTGCCCGCGGCGTGGCACCGCACGGCGACCGCGGCGGGAACGGTGAAGACAACGGGGCGGTCCGCCCCGCGGCTGGAGAGGAACCACCGGTGACAGCGGAGGACGATCAGCGGGACGAGGCGCCCGCGCGCCCGGGTACGGGCCGGGCGCTGCTGTGGACCGCGGCGTCGGTTCCCCTCCCCGGGCTGGCCCACCTGCGGATGCGCCGCAGGGTCGCGGGCGCGGTGATCCTGGGGGTCTACCTGGCCGGGATCCTGGGGCTGGTCGTGTGGGCGTGGCGGCTGGGCGCCGACGAGGCGAACACCATGGCGCGGCTGGCCACCATGGCGCTCCAGGATCAGTGGCTGCTGGGAGCCATGGGCGTGGTGTTCGTCGTGGCGGTGCTGTGGCTGACGGTCATCGTGCACTCGTGGGTGATCACCCGGCCCGCCGGGGCGCCCCGGAACTCGCGGGTGCTCGGCGCGGCCGTGGTGCTGCTGCTGTGCCTGACCGTCGCGGCGCCCTCGGCGCTGGCGCTGCACGGCGGCTACACGGCCTACCAGACGCTGAACAGCGTCTTCCACGCCGAGGAGGACCCCCTCATGCCCCCGCACGACGAGGCCGACCCCTGGAACGGCCAGGAGCGGGTCAACGTGCTGCTGATCGGCGCGGACTCCGCGGACAACCGCTACGGGGTGCGCACCGACAGCATGATGGTGGCCAGCATGGACACCGCGACCGGCGACACCGTGCTGGTGGGACTGCCGCGCAACCTGGAGAACGTGCACTTCCCGGAGGACAGCGCCCTGGCCGAGCGCTACCCCGAGCCCTACGGCTTCGACCTGCTGCTCAACGACGTGTACCAGACGGTGGCCGAGGAGCCCGAGGAGCTGGCGCTCAACCCGGACGCGGCCAACCCCTCCGCCGACACCCTCAAGAAGGTCATCGGGTACAACCTCGACCTGGAGATCGGCTACTACGCGATGGTCGACATGATGGGCTTCCGCGACCTGATCGACGCGATCGGCGGCGTGGAGGTGCTCATCGAGGAGCCGATCCCCTACGGCGTGCACGGCGGGGTGCTGGAGCCGGGCCTGCGCCGCCTCGACGGCCACGACGCGCTCTGGTACGGCCGCTCGCGGACCAACAGCGACGACTACGGCCGGATGGGCCGCCAGGGCTGCCTGATCAAGTACGTGGCCGAGCAGGTGGACCCGATGACCGTCCTGACGAGCTACCGCAGGCTCGCGGGCGCCACCGAGCGCACCCTGAGCACGGACATCCCCCAGGCCAAGGTGCCCGCGTTCGTCGAACTCGCCGACAGGGTCACCGACACCGGGAGCATGAGCACGTTCCAGCTGTCGCCTCCCCAGGTCAACACGGCCAACCCGGACTGGGAGCAGGTCAAGGCACTGGTCGCCGAGGCCATCACCGGTGGCGGGCCCGAGGGCGACGACGTGGCCGCCGAGCCCTCCGGCGCCCCCTCCGGGGAGGAGTCCGCCGCGCCCTCCGAGCCGGCCGAGCCCACGGAGGACGACGGGCTGACCGAGTGGCAGGAGTACACGGGCCTCGACGAGGAGGAGCCCGCCGATCCGGGCCGCCAGGTGGGCGAGGAGCCCAGCAACCTGGAGGCCCTGTGCCCCTGACCGGGCGCTGAACCCGGTGCGCGGCCCCCGCTCCCCAGCGGGGGCCG
>NZ_QPFC01000279.1:0-13441 GCF_003427465.1 Nocardiopsis sp. TNDT3
CTCCCGGCCGCCGCGGGGCCGGGAGCGGCCGTCGGCCCGGGGTCACCAGCCGCCGGGGAGCTCCGAGCCGTACCAGTGCTCGATGAGGGTGCGGGCGATCGAGACCCGCCCGGGCAGCAGGATCTCCTCCGCGTGCACGGCCTCGGCCAGTTCGGCGCGGGTGAACCACCGGGTGACGCCGATCTCGTCGTCGGTGCGCTCGGTCTCGCCCACGGCCCGCGCGGTGTAGCCCACCATCAGGCTGCGCGGGAAGGGCCAGGGCTGCGAGGACAGGTAGCGCGGGCGCTCGACCACGATCCCCGCCTCCTCGGCGACCTCGCGGACCACGGCCTGCTCCAGCGACTCCCCCGCGTCCACGAACCCGGCCAGCACCGAGAAGCGGCGGGCGTCCCAGTTCGGGTTGTTGCCGAGCAGCATCTCCTCGCGGCCGTCGCGCTCGCGGTGCACCAGCATGATCACCGCCGGGTCCATCCGGGGGTACTGCTCGGTGCCCTCCCGATCGCACACGCGCACGTGCCCGGCCGCGGCCGGGGTGGTGCGGGAGCCGCAGCGGGGGCAGAACCCGTGGGTGGCGTTCCAGTTCGCGAGGGCGACGGCGCGGGTCATCAGCCCGGTGTCGCGGTCGCCCAGGAGCGCGCCGATCTCGCGCAGGGAGGCCGGGGCGGTCCGTTCGGTGGCGGTGAGCTCCCGGCCGGAGCGGACCGCGAAGTAGGCGTCCCGTCCGTCGGTGCCCAGCAGGTAGCGCTCGCCCTCGGGCGCCTCGTCCGGGGGGACCAGGACCAGTCGGGGTTCGTCCCCGGTGGTGATCAGGGCCCGGGACTGCTTGGCCATGACGGCCCGCCAGCCGTGGGCGACGGGGTCCCCGCCCTCCAGGACCAGCACCCGGGTGCCGGGGGCCGCCCACGCCTCGGCCAGCCACTCCCCGTCCAGGCGCCGGTGCGCGGCGGGGTCGACGGAGAAGCGGGAGAGGGAGGGAGTCGCGTCGGCGTCCATGGGTCCTTCCGGGTCGGCGGGCCGCCTGGCGGGGCCCGTGTCCACAACGTGCATAACACCCGTCGGGGCCGCGCGCATCCTGGCGCGGCCCCCGCGCGCGGCGGATTCCCCGTGGGCGGGCCGGCACCGTGTGCGGAGCGGGCCCCGGCGCCGCGCGGTCACGGCTCAGCCGAGGCCGCCGAGCTCCTCCCACAGGTAGGCGGCGCTCTCGGCCCCCTTGAGCAGCAGGGGGATCTCCACCTTCTCGTTGGGGGCGTGGATGCGGTCCTCGTCCAGGCCGACGGCGAGGAAGACCAGCGGCGCCCCGAGGATGTCGGCGATGTCGGCCTCGGGGCCGCTGCCGCCCTCGCGGGTGAACAGGACCTGGGTGCCGAAGGCGCGCTCCATGGCCGAGCGGGCCGCCTTCAGCGCGGTGGAGGACAGGTCGGAGGCGCAGGCGCGCACGCCCGGCCCGCCGAACTCCGTCTCGGCGCGCAGACCCTCGGGGACGGCCGCCTCGACGTGGGCGCGGACGCGGTCCTGCACGTGCAGCGGGTCCTGGCCGGGCACCAGGCGGAAGCTGACCTTGGCGTGCGCGGAGCGAGGGACGATGGTCTTGCCGCCCGAGCCGGTGTGGCCGCCCCACATGCCGTTGATCTCGGCGGTCGGGCGCAGCCAGATCCGCTCCAGCGTGCTGTAGCCCTTCTCGCCCCAGGTGGCGGTGGAGGCGGCGGTGGCCAGCCACTCGCGCTCGTCGAAGGGCAGCCGGGCGATGAGTTCGCGCTCCTCCCGGCTGGCCTCGACCACCCCGTCGTAGAAGCCGGGGACCGCCACCCGGCCGTCCTCGTCGTGCAGGCCGGACAGCAGGTCGCTCATGGCCTTGAGCGGGTTGGGCACGGCGCCGCCGAAGGAGCCGCTGTGCAGGTCGCGCTCGGGGCCGTACAGGCTGATCTCCACGTCGGTGACGCCGCGCATGCCCACGCACATGGACGGGGTGTCGGCCGCCCACATGGTGGTGTCGGAGATGACGACGACGTCGCAGGCCAGGCGGTCGCGGTTGGCGCGCATCAGGTCGGCGAAGTGGACCGAGCCCGACTCCTCCTCGCCCTCCACGAGCAGCTTGACCGTGACGGGCGGGGCGTCGGCGCCGGATGCGGCCAGGGCGGCGCGCACGCCGAGGGCGTGGAAGAGCACCTGCCCCTTGTCGTCGGATGCCCCGCGCGCGAACAGGGAGGTGCCGCGCTCGGTGGGCACGAACGGGTCGGTCTCCCACTCCTGGACCGGGTCGACGGGCTGGACGTCGTGGTGTCCGTAGACGAGCACCGTGGGGGCGTCGGGGTCGGCGGCGGGCCACTCGGCGAACACGGCGGGCAGGCCGGGGGTCTGCCACACCTCGACGGTGGGGAAGCCGGCCGCGGTGAGGTGGTCGGCGAGCCACCGGGCGGAGCGGACCACGTCGGGGTGGTGCGCGGGGTCGGCGGAGATGGAGGGGATCGCCAGCCACTCCTTGAGGGAGGAGACGAACTCGTCCCGGTGTGCCTCGATGTGGGCGCGTACGTCCATGGGACCGTCCTTGCTCGACGTCGTTGTCGGGAACGAGCCTAGGACCTGCGCGAACCGCCCCGGCACGCGGGCCGGGAGCCCCGCGCGCCCGTCCCCGGCCCGGTCCCGGTCCGGCCCGGGGGCTCGGGAGCCCGGCCGCCAGGGGCGGCGGAGCCGCGGGGGACGGGGAACTCCTCGGCTCGCGGGACACTCGAAGGTGCAGGGGCGGGACGCGCCCGCCCGCCGACGAGAGGAATGCACGTGGACACCGTTCCCGCCACCGCGGTCGCCGAGAGGTTCGGCCGCCTCTTCGACACGCTGGACACCGACCGCGACGGGGCCATCACCTGGGACGACTACCAGCGCCTGGTCGACCGCTACACGAAGGGGTACGCGCTGGACCTGAGCGACCGCCGGGCCCAGGCCGTCCACGCCTCCTACCAGATGCTCTGGCTGGAGCTGCTGCGCCACGGCTCGCCCGCCCAGGCGCGCCTGGACCGGGATGCGTTCGTCGCGGCGATGCACGCGGCCTCCGAGGACCGCAGCCGGTTCAACATGACCGAGGGCGTGGCCGAGGCGGTCTTCGACCTGCTCGACACCGACGACGGCGGGTCGATCAGCGAGGCGGAGTACGTCAGGTACGCCGAGGTCCTGGGGGCCTCCTCCTCCGACGCCCTGGACCGGTTCAGGGCCCTGGACACCGACGGCGACGGGTTCATCGGCCGCGCGGAGTTCGTCCTGTCGGCCCGGGAGTACCTCTTCGGCGAGGACTCCGACGCCCCGGGCGGGTTCGTCTTCGGCGTGATCTGAGCCCTCCCGCCGGTCCCGCGCGCGGTTCCTCCGGCGCGCGGGGCCGACGGCCGCGCACGGGTCGGCGGTGGCCCGGGAGGGCCGGGGTCAGCTGCCGGTGGCCTCGCGCCAGGCGTCGAGGTACTCGGGCAGGTTGGCGTCGATGTCGTCCCAGTCGGGCTCGAAGACCTCCACGCCCTCCATGAGCGCCTCCAGCTCCTCGGCGCCCCCGCCCTCCACCGGGACGTCGGTGCGGGCCGGGAAGCCCCCGGCCACGGGGACGACCTGCTCCTGGGCGGCCTCGGAGAGCAGGAAGTCCAGGAGGGCGCGGCCGTTGTCGGCCTGGGGCGCGCCCTCGACCAGCCCGGCGGTGTAGGGCAGGGCGAAGGTGCTGGGCTCCCCCTCCTCGTGCGCGGGGAACCAGATGCCGAGGTTGGGCATGGTGCGGGCCTGGGCGAGGTTCATCTGGACGTCGCCGTTGGCGACGAGCAGCTCGCCCTTGTCCACCTTGGGGCCCAGCGCGCCGGTGGAGGAGGACGGGCCGACGTTGTTGGCCTGGAGCCGTCCGAGGTAGTCCATGGCGGGCTCCAGGCCGCCGAAGTCGTGCATGGTCTGGATGAGCACGGCCGTGCCGTCGCCCGCCACGCCCGGCGTCGAGTACTGGAGGCGGCCCTCGAAGCGGGGGTCGAGCAGGTCGTCCCAGGTGGCGGGCGGCTCCTCCAGCTCCTCGGTGTTGTAGGTGAGGCAGAAGTAGTTGTCGACGATCGTGGTCCACCTCCCGTCGGGGTCCTTGGTCCCGACGTGCTCGGAGCCCTGCGGCTCGTACTGCTGGAGCAGGCCCATGCCGTCGGCCTGCTGGATGAAGGGCGGCAGGGTGATGATGACGTCGGCCTGCGGGTTGGCGGTCTCGCGCCCGGCGCGCTGGACGATCTCGCCCGAGCCCCCCTCGACGTACTGGACGGTGACGCCGGTCTCGGCCTCGAAGTCGGCGAAGACCTGGTCGAGCCAGCCGGTGCCCTCCTCGTTGCGCAGGCCGTCGGCGGTGTAGACGGTGACGGTGTCGGCGGGGTCGGAGGCGGCGCAGGAGGTCAGGGCTCCGGCGAGGGCGAACGCGGCGGTGGCGGCGGACACGCGGGCGGCGGTCGTGCGGACGGCGGGCATGGCGGGCCTTCCTGGGAGAAGGAGAAGAGGTCAGCGGTAGGCGGCGCGGGTGCGCACGCGGGACAGCAGCAGCAGGACGGCCAGGGTGGCGGCCATCAGGACGATGGCGGAGGCAGCCCCGGAGAAGAGGGCGCCCCGGTCGGTGGCGGCGTAGATCTGGACCGGCAGCGGCATCCAGCTGGGCGGGTAGAGCATCATCGTGGCGCTCAGTTCGCCCATGGACAGGGCGAAGCAGAGCCCGGCGGCGGCGCTGAGCGAGGGCAGCAGCAGGGGCAGCCGCACCTGGAACAGCACCCGCGCCGGGCGGGCGCCGAGGGAGGCGGCCACCTGGGCGTAGGCCGGGTCGAGCCGGTCCAGGGCGGCGGAGACCGACTGGTGGGCGAAGGCCGTCACCAGCACGGTGTGCGCGATGATCACGATGGTCCGGGTGCCGTTGAGCAGCACGGGCGGTTGGCTGAAGGCCACCAGCAGGGCCAGTCCGACGACCACCGTGGGGACCGCGACGGGCAGCATGAAGAGGGCGTCCAGGACGGCCCTGCCGCGTCGGCGCAGCGCGTGCGCGGTCAGCGCGGACCAGGTCCCGGCCACCAGGGCCAGGACGCTGGCGGTGGCGGCGGTGACCGCGCTGACGCGCAGCGCCTCCAGGGTGGAGCCCCGGGACAGTCCGGCGAAGTTGTCCAGGGTGGGCCCCGAGGGCAGGACGCCGCTCCAGTTGGTGGACACCGACGCGGTGACGATGACGCCGAGCGGGAGCAGGAACAGCGGCAGGACGAGCGCGGCGAACAGCGCCCACACGACCCGGCGGGCGGGTCGGCTATGCACGAGCACGGCGGCCTCCGGAGGGTGCGCGCAGCCGGGCGGTGGCCGCGCGGTAGACGAGGTAGAGCGAGACCGACAGGGCCGCGTTGACCGTGGCCACGACGCAGGCGGTGGTGTAGTCGGCCTCCAGGATCGCCGCGCTGTAGACGAGCATCGGCAGGGTCACCACGTCCTTGGCCCCGGTGAACAGGACGATCGCGAACTCGTTGAGGCACAGCACCAGTACGAGCGCGCCTCCGGCGGCGAGCGCGGGCAGGGCCTCGGGCAGGATGACGGCCCGCACGATCCTGAGGGGGCGGGCCCCCAGGGAGGAGGCGACCTCGATCTGCGCGGTGTCGAGCTGGGCGAACGCGGCGAGCAGCGGCCGCATGACGAACGGCGTGAAGTAGGTGATCTCCGCCAGGATCACGCCCCAGGGTGTGGCGAGGAAGCTGATCGGCCCGGTCCCGGCCCCGGTGACCTCCGTCCACGCGCCGTTGGCCACGCCCACGGTGCCGTAGAGGAACAGCAGCGCGAGGGTGATGAGGAAGGACGGGAAGGACAGGTAGGTGTCGATGAACCGGGCGGTGGCCCCGCTGCCCGGGAAGGGCACGAACGCCACGACCAGGGCCAGGAGGAAGCCCAGGACCAGGCAGCCCAGCGTGGCGGTGACCGCGATGAACACGGTGGTGGCCAGCGCGGACCGGAAGGACTCCGAGCCCAGGACGTCGGCGTGGTGGGCGAGGGTGAGTCCGCCCCCGGGCGCGGTGACCGACTCCAGGGCGACGAGGACGAGCGGGTACAGGAACACCAGGGCGAGCAGCACGACGGGCGGCACCGCCCACACCCACACGGGGAGGGTGCGGGGCGCCCGGGCCGGGGCGTCCCCGCCCGCGGGGGGCGCGGACACGGTGTCCGCCGGGGTCGGCTCGGTCCGGACGTTCACGAGGCCTCCTCCTCCGGCAGCAGGACGGCGTCCCGGCGGGCGAAGCCGAGCGTGACCGCCGCACCGGTCTCGGGCGGGGTCCGCATCTCCCGGAGTTCGGCGGTGACGGGGACGCCGTCGACCAGGGCGGTGACCCGGTGGGTGGAGCCGCGCCACTGGACGTCGGTGACCCGGCCCTCCAGGGTGTGCTCGCCCTCGCCGAGGGTGAGCCGGTGCGGGCGCAGGCACACGCGCAGCCCGTCGCCGTCGCCGGTGCCGGGCGGCAGGTCGCCGGGGTCGGCCTCCAGGACGGTGCCGCAGCAGTGCACGCGCCCGTCGGCCAGGCTCGCGGGCAGCAGGTTGGCGCCGCCGACGAAGCGGGCGGTGAACGGCGTCCGGGGGCGCTGGTAGAGGCGCTCGGGCGTGTCGCAGTCGCGCAGCCGGGCCCGGTCCAGGACCGCCACCCGGTCGGCCAGGGTGAGCGCCTCGCTCTGGTCGTGGGTGACGTACAGGATCGTGACGTCAGGCAGTTCGCGGTGCAGGCGGGCCAGTTCGGCGAGCATGTCCGAGCGCAGCTGGGCGTCGAGCGCGGACAGCGGCTCGTCCAGCAGCAGCACGCCGGGGCGGATGGCCAGGGCGCGGGCGATGGCCACCCGCTGCTGCTGTCCGCCGGACAGCTCGCGCGGGTGGCGGCGCGCGTAGTCCCCCATCCCGGTCATGGCCAGCGCCTCGGCGACCCGTCCGGCGATCTCGCGGCGGGGCACGCCCTGCGCCCTCAGCCCGAAGGCGACGTTCTGGTCCACCCGCATGTGGGGGAAGAGGGCGTAGCTCTGCACGACCATGCCCACGCCCCGCAGGTGCGGCGGCAGGCCGGTGACGTCTCGCCCGCCGAGCAGGACGCGCCCGGAGGCGGGGCGGACGAACCCGGCGACGGCGCGCAGCGCGGTGGTCTTGCCCGAGCCGGAGGGGCCCAGCAGCGCCATGAACTCGCCGGGTTCGACGGTGAGGTCGAGGTCGTCCAGGACCACGGTCTCCCCGTAGGCGACGCTGACGCGGTCGAAGCGGATGCCCACGGGTTCAGCCCTCCCTCGACGCGAGCAGTCCGGGCAGGTCCGCCACGCCGTCCAGGACGTGGGTGGCCCCGGCCGCGCGCAGGGCGTCGTCGTCGTGGGCGCCGGTGCGGACCCCGGCGGCGACCGAGGCCCCCGCGCTCAGCCCGCTGCGGATGTCGGAGGCGGTGTCGCCGACGACGGCGACGGCGGCCACGGAGGAGACCCGCGCGCGCAGGGCGGCGGTGAGCACCATGTCGGGGTGGGGGCGTCCGCGCCCGCCCGCGTCGGCGGGGCACAGGACGAGGTCGGCGGCCTCCCGCCAGCCCAGGGCGCTCAGGATGCGCTCCTGGGTGTCGCGGGAGAAGCCGGTGGTCAGGGCGGTCGTGCGACCCTGGGCGCGCAGCTCGCGCAGGGCGCCCTCGGCTCCGGGCAGGGGCGCGCAGCGGCCCTCGTCCACCAGGCGGGCGTAGGCACGCTCGAAGGCGCGGTTGGCCTCCTGGGCGCGGTCCTCGTCGCCGCACAGGTTGCGGAAGACGGTGATCTTGGACTCGCCCATGGTGGCGCGCACGTACGCGGCGGCCTCGGGGGTGTGGTCGGGCAGGGCCGCCTCGAAGGCCGCCTCGACGAGGCCGTCGTCGGCGACGGTGGTGCCCGCCATGTCCAGGACGACGAGTTCGACGGGCGGGGCGGGGACGGTGGTGGAGTGCATGGTTACCAGCCCAGTTCGTTGGCGGTGGTCTCGGCGATGGCCGGGGAGCAGGTCATCCCCCGCCCGCCCGGTCCGGTGACCAGCCAGGCGTCGGGGCCCACGGGGGCGCGGTGGACGACCCGGGAGGGGTCGGCGCACTGGGCGTAGACGCCCGCCCAGCGCCGGCGGATCGGGGGCAGCGGACGGCCCAGGAGGCGGCTGGCGACCCCGGCGAGGTGCTCGTAGGGGTCCTCGGCGGTGTCGAAGGAGAAGGGCGCGTCGTACTCGTGGGTGTCGCCGATGGTCAGGGAGCCGTCGGCGCGCTGGACCATGAGCAGCTGCATGCGGTGGTCGCGCGCGGTGGGCGGCTGGGGCTGGGCCTCGTTGAGGGAGTCCAGTTCGGGGCCCCGGTAGGCGGGGTAGTAGCGGAAGCTGTCGCCGTCGGCGACGGAGGTGGTGAGGGTCTCGCCCAGGGGCTCGGTCTGCGCCATCTGGAGGCGGACGCGGCGCACGGGCAGGTCGGGGACGAGTTCGCGGACCAGGCCGCCGAGCCAGGCGCCGGTGCACAGGACGACGGCGTCGCCCCGGTGGACCTGCCCGTGGTCGTCGCGGACGGCGCCCGGTCCGGCCAGGTCGCGGACCTCACGCCCGGTCAGGAGGGTGTAGCGGCCGCTGCGGCCGAGTTCGGCCTGGAGGGCGGCCTGGGCGGTGCGGGGTTCAACCTGGGCGTCGCTGCGGCACCACAGGGCGCCGAGGTGGTCGCCGCGCAGGGCCGGGTTGACCTCGCGGGTCCGCTCCGGACTGAGGAGTTCGTAGCCGCGCTCGGCGGCTTCGGAACCCCCGGCCGCCGCCTCGGCCACGGCCAGTTCGTGGCCGGTGGTGGCGACGGTGAGGGAGCCGGAGGCCCGGAAGCCCAGGGCGGGGACGCGTTCGGCGATCTCCTGCCACAGGACGCGGGCCCGGCGGGCGGCCTCCAGTTCGGGGCCGGGAGCGCGTCCGCCGACCCAGACGAGGCCGAAGTTGCGGACGGAGGCGCCGCGGGCGGCCGCCTCCCGTTCGAGGTGGACGACCTCGTGACCTCGGGAGACGGCGTGCCAGGCGTGCATGGTGCCGAGGACTCCGGCACCGACGATGATCACTCGCATGGTCCGAGGTTCGCCGGTGCGGATGGAGGCGACCGAGCGCGGCGGGGACGTCCCGGTGAACCGGGGTCAAACTTTGGACCAGACCCGTTACCTTTTCGATACAAAAGCGCCCGGCGGACGGGGCCGCGGTCCGGTGCCCGCCGGCGGACTCCCCTACTCGCGCCCGTCCCCGGCCAGGTGGACGCTGAAGCTGAACCGGTCGCCCCGGTAGAGCGAGCGCACCCGTTCGAAGGGGCCGCCCTTCTCGTCCCGGGAGACGCGGTGGATGAGCAGCATCGGCAGCGCCGGAGGGGTGCCGATGAGCAGGGCCTCGCGCGGGGTGGCCAGCACGGTCTCCAGGCGCTCGTCGGCGTCGCCGAACGTGATGCCGACCCTGTCGGCGAGGTAGCCGTAGAAGGTGGAGTCCGGGTCGAAGTCCACGTCCAGGCGGGGCACGCGCGCCACCGCGATGTAGGTGGACTCCAGCCCCACCCGCTCGTCGTCGGCCAGCAGCACCCGCTCCAGGTGCCAGACCGGCTCGCCCGGGCTCAGGTGCAGCTCCTCGGCCAGCCGGGGCGGGCACGGCCAGCTGCGCAGGTCGATGAGGGAGCGGCCCGGCCGCCGCCCCTGGCGGCGCACGCCCTCGGTGTAGCTGGCCAGGGACAGGGGCTGCTCCAGCTTGGGGCCGGCCACCACCGTGCCGCGCCCGCGGCGGCTGAGCCTGCCCTCCAGCAGGAGGTCGCGCAGCGCCTGGCGGACCGTCTCGCGGGCCGCGCCGAAGCGCTCGGCCAGCTCGCGTTCGGTGGGCAGCGGCTGGCCCACCACCAGCCCGGACACCAGCTCGGTGAGCTGTATCCGGACCGCGTAGTACTTGGGGACGCGCCCGTGCTCGGGGACGCCCGCGCGCACGGGGGCGCCGCTGTCCTGGGGGATTCCTGGGATCGACACGCGGGTCATTGTCCACCACACCGGTGAACGGACGGCGACCCGCGGCGGTGGCGGACCTCTCACCCGGGTTCGGGTACGGCGTCGATGAGCGCGGCCAGTCCCTCGGCGTCGAGCAGGTCCGCGGGGCGCACGGTCAGCCCGGCACGCACGTAGTGGAAGGCGGCGCTCACCTCCTCCAGGGCGACGCCGGCCAGGTCGGCCCAGGCCAGCCGGTAGGCGGCCAGCTGCACGCCCACGGCGCGGCGCTCGGGGCCGTTGCCGGGCGGGCTCCCGGTCTTCCAGTCCACCACGTCGTAGCGGCCGGAGGCGGGGTCGTGGAAGACCGCGTCCATGCGCCCCCGCACGAGCCGGTCGCCGATGACCGTCTCGAAGGGCACCTCCACCTCGACGGGGACGCGCGAGCCCCACTCGCTCTCCTCGAAGCGGCTCTGGAGGTCGGCGAGGTCCTCGTCCCGGCCCGCCGTCTCGTCGGCGGCGCCGGGCAGCTCGTCCAGCAGGGCGGCGCGCTGGCCGAACCGCTGCTCCAGCCAGGCGTGGAACGCAGTGCCCCGGCGCGTGTGCGGCGCGGGCGGGCGCGGCAGCGGCCTGCGGATCTGCCGGGCCAGGGCGGAGGGGTCGCGGGCCAGCCACACCATGGACGACACCGACAGGTGCGCGGGCAGCTCGACCTGGACCGTGCCGTCCCCGGATCCCGGCCCCTCGGCGCGGCGGTGGGCGAGCAGCAGCTCGGTGTCGCGCTCCCAGCCCCCGATGCGGCGGCGCAGCCCGGGCGGCGGCGCGGCCTCCTCCGCGGGGTCGGCCTCCCCCGCGAGCAGGCGGGCGCGGGCGCGCTCGACCATGGCCGCGCCCTCGGCGATCTGGGCGCGGCGGTCGCGCGGCCGGTCCGGTTCGGCGCCCTCCTCCGGGGGGCCGGAGCCGTCGTCCTCCTGCGGCGGCCACACGGCCGTGCCGTCGTCCTCCTCCTCGTAGGGGTTGTCGTCGGGGTCGGGCCTGGGCTCCCAGTGCGCGACCTCCCCGGCGCCGCCCTCGCAGGCGAGGCGGATCTCCTCCAGGAACGGGGAGGGCCCGCGCTCGCTCGCGGCGTCGGTGCCCCACCAGTGGCCGGTGCACAGCAGGGCGAAGGAGGCGCGGGTGACGGCGACGTAGGCCAGCCGCCGCTCCTCCAGCAGGTGGCGCTCGCGTTCGGCCTCCTTGAACGCCTCGATGCCCTTCTTGTCCACCGCCAGGAGTTCGGGCAGGTTCTGGCGGTCGCCGCGCAGCCGGTAGGGCAGCAGGTGCTCGCCCTTGATCCACATGTCGCCCTCGGACAGGCTCGTGGGGAACAGCGGGGCGTACTTGCCGCCGCTGACGCCGGGCACGACCACCACGGGCCACTGGAGCCCCTTGGAGGCGTGCACGGTCATGAGCTTGACGGTGTCGCTTCCGCCGACGCGCTCGCCGGGGGCCAGGCCGCTCTCCCGTTCCGATGCGGCCCTGAGGTAGCTGAGGAAGCTGCCGAGGGTGGGGTCCTCGCTGCTCCCGGCGAAACGGACCGCGTGGTCGACGAAGGCGTCCAGGTCGGCGCGGGCGGACAGGGGGTCGCGGCCGCTGCGGGCGCCCACCTCGATGTCCAGTCCGAGCATCCGCTCGGTCTCGGTGACCAGGTCGGGCAGCGGCTGGCCCACGAGCTTGCGCAGGGAGCGCAGCTCCTCGGCGAGGCGGCCCAGGCGCTCGTAGGCGGTCGCGGAGTACCTCTCGGCGGGGCCGGGGTCGTCCACGGCGTCCACCAGGCTGCCGCTCTCGGCGGTCAGGTCCAGGACCGTGCGGCGCAGGATGTCGTCCTCGGCGCTCTGGTCGGGCTCGGGCCCGGTGAGGTCGCGCCGGGTCTGGCGGGCCAGCTCGGCGGCGCGGGCCCCGAGGGCGGCCAGGTCGCGCGGGCCGATCCGCCAGCGCGGCCCGGTGAGGAGGCGGGCGAGCTCGTTGCCCGCGGAGGCGTCGTGGACCACGCGCAGGGTGGCGATGATGTCGCGGACCTCGGGCACCATCATGAGCCCGCCCAGGCCGACCACCTCCACCGGGATGTCCAGCTCCTCCAGGGCCTCCCGGATCGCCGGGAACTGCGAGCGCTTGCGGCACAGCACGGCGACGTCGCCGGGGCTGACGCCGCCGTCCGCGGCGCCGCCCGACTCCCCCGGCGGCCAGGGCAGCCCGTCGGGGGCGGTCGTGGCGCTGCCCGCCCGGCCGGGGGCGGCGCGCAGGTAGCCGGCGACCTGCTCGGCGATCCACCGCGCCTCCTCCCGCTGCCCGATGAACAGACCGGTCCGGACGGCGCCGCGGCCGCGCCGGGCCGGGCCGGGGTAGAGCACGGGCACCTCGGCGCTCTCCGCGCGCAGCGGCTCGGAGATGTGCTTGGCCACCTCCAGGATCCTCTCGCCGTTGCGGAAGCTGGTGGCCAGGCGGCGCACGGACGCGGCCCGGCCCGGCGCGGCCGGGAAGTCGTTGGGGAAGTTGGCGAGGTTGGCGGCGATGGCCCCGCGCCAGCCGTAGATGGACTGGCAGGGGTCCCCGACGGCGGTCACGGCGTGGCCCTCGCCGAACAGCGCGCGCAGCAGCACGAGCTGGGCGTGGCTGGTGTCCTGGTACTCGTCCAGCAGCACCACGCGGAACCGGCCCCGTTCGATGAGGCCGACCTCCGGGTGGTTCTGGGCGATGCGCGCGGCCAGGGACACCTGGTCGCCGAAGTCCATGGCCTCGCGCACGTGCTTGGCGTGCTCGTAGCCCTCCACGAGCGGCAGGAGCTGTTCGCGGCGCAGCTGGGCGTTGAGCAGGTTGCGGGTGGGCACCGCGGGTTTGCGCGGCAGGGCGTCGACGGCCGCGCGCAGCCACCGGCCGATGCCGCGCACCTGCTCGGTGGTGGTGAGGTGGTCGGCGATCTGCCCGGACAGCTCCAGGACCCGGCGGGTGACGGTGTCGGCCCCGACCGTGATCAGGTCCATGGGACCGTCGTACTCGCCCACGACGCGGGCGGCGATCTGCCAGGCCTGCCCCTCGCTGAGCAGCCGGGAGGTGGGCTCGACGGCCTCGCGCAGGGCGTGGTCGGCGACGATGCGCCCGGCGTAGGCGTTGTAGGTGGACACGGTGGGCTCGCCGTCGAGCAGCTCCTCGGGCAGCTGTTCGGTGGCGCGCAGCTGCTCCAGGCGTTTGCGCACGCGCTCGGCCAGCTCGGCGGTGGCCTTGCGGGTGAAGGTCAGGCCGAGGATCTGCTCGGGGCGCACGTGGCCGTTGGCGACCAGCCACACCACGCGCGAGGCCATGGTCTCGCTCTTGCCGGACCCGGCGCCCGCGATGACCACGCCCGGCTCCAGCGGGGCGCAGATGACCTCGGACTGCTCGGCGGTGGGCTCGGGCTGGCCGAGGAGGCGGGCGAGTTCCGGGGGCGAGAAGCGGGGAGGAGGAGCGGGAG
>NZ_QPFC01000280.1:0-1663 GCF_003427465.1 Nocardiopsis sp. TNDT3
GGTCCTCCAGGACCTCGCCGGGCGACTGGTCGCGGTCGTCCCGGAGGGCTGGCAGCAGCTCACCTACCTGGCCAGGGTGATCGGCGCCCACCGCAGCGACATGCTCGCCGTCCAGGAGGCGGACGGCCGGGTCGGGCAGCTGGTGGTGCCCGGCGGTGTCGGCGACCTGGTCGACGCGCTCAAGCGGTCCGGGTTCCGGGAGGGCGGGGGCACCTGGCTCTCCATGGTCCTCTCGGTCCACCACACGCACCAGTTCAACGTCGAGTACAACCACGACACCGAGCCCGACCTGCCGCCCGGGACGAGCCCGCTCGTCTACGCCCAGGAACTGGAGCGCTTTCCGCGCGCGCACGACCGGATCCCCGACTGGCTCGGCGCCCGGCTGGAGCAGGCGCGTGAACTGGATCCCGAGCGGATGCGCGAGGAGGTCGGCGCGGCCCTGGTGCGGGCCTGCGAGCGGGAGGGGCTGCGCGCCGACTTCCTGCCGCCGACCCGCCTGCGCGTGTTCGACTTCGGGGGCGCGGTCCTCATGGAGGCCGACATGAGGGAGACCTTCGACCAGGCGGTCATCGCCGCGGAGGAGCAGCGGACCGACCTGGCCGCCCGCTTCGCGGACTTCATGGCCGATGCCGCTCGGGAGCGGGAGCAGGCCGCCGACGGGTCCTCCGCCGAGGCGTCCTCCACCGGTACGCGAGACGCCGACCCGGCCGGCGCTCCCTCACCGCCGGACCCCGACGACACGGTGGCCGTCTCCCTGGCGGCGGCCTTCGCCGAGGCCGGGGTGGGCGCCGCCTTCCAGGGCGCCGACACGCTCGTCGTGACGCTGCCCGACGGCAACCACGCCAGCGCCGACATCAGCGGACTGCGCGCCGCACTGGGCGAGGCCACCCCCGAGCAGATCGCGCACAACACCGCCCAGTTCGCGCGCACGTCCGTCGAACAGCTGAGCCAGGCCACCGGACAGGGAGGCGGCGACACCGACGGACGGCTCCGGGTACGCCTGTACCCCGCCTCCGCCTTCCCCGAGGGCGTACTGGACTCCCTCCTGACCCGCGAGATCGCCCCCGGGCTGTGGCAGACCGTGGTCGTGGACGCCTCCGACTCGCTGAGGCCGCTGCCCCGCCAGGTGCACGAACGCTCCGGCCGCCCCGACGGCGAGGTCTTCGCCGAGGCGGTGGCCGCCTCCGTGGCCGAGGCCGTCGAGGTCAGCGAGCACGAGGTCGACGGGGCGCGCATCGTGCACATCGGCGGCCAGCACCCCTACGTGGCGGCGCACGCGCACGACCTCGACCGCCACCTCGGCGACCTGCCGCACGGCGCGCTCGTGGCCTTCCCCGTTCCCGAGGTGCTCCTGGCCCACCCCCTGGGGAAGGGCCACCCGATCGCCGCCCTGGACCACATGCAGCAGGTCGCCGAGCGGTTCACCGCCGACGGCGACAAGCCCGTCAGCGCCCAGCTCTACTGGTGGCACCCCGGTTCGCGCTCGCGCGATCGGGGCACGCCGCCCGACCTGCGTCCCGTGGGGGCCAGGATCGACCACGAGAACAGGTCGGTGGAGCTGCTGACCTCCGACGAGGAGTTCGGGCCCATGCTCGCCTCCCTGGTCGGGTAGCTGGCCGGGTAGACCGGGGGAGCCGTCGCGTCGGCGGCTCCCCCCCCCCCC
>NZ_QPFC01000281.1:0-15943 GCF_003427465.1 Nocardiopsis sp. TNDT3
CCGACCCCCTGCTTCCCGACCCCTTCACCAGCCTGGGCGGCACCCGCGTCTCCACCCTGGAGGAGTGGGAGTGCCGCCGGGCGGAGATCCACGAACTGGCGGAGCGCTCCGTCTACGGGGACAGACCCGCGTCGCCCGACAGCGTCACGGGCGCGGTCGCCTCGTCCGGCATCACCGTGAACGTGACGGACCGGGGACGCAGCACCAGCTTCTCGGCGTCGGTGGACCTGCCGAGCCGTTCGGGCCCCTTCCCGGCCGTCATCGTCTACGGCGGGTTCGGGGCGGACACGGCCGCCATCAACGCCGCGGGCGCCGCCGTCATCAGCTACGACCCCTTCGCGGTCGGGGCCGAGGGCACCTCGCGGGGCGACAAGCGGGGCGCGTTCTACGACATCTACGGCTCATCCAGCGGTACGGGGCTGCTCATGGC
The DNA here is from genome assembly GCF_003427465.1 of Nocardiopsis sp. TNDT3. Classification (NCBI taxonomy): domain Bacteria; kingdom Bacillati; phylum Actinomycetota; class Actinomycetes; order Streptosporangiales; family Nocardiopsidaceae; genus Nocardiopsis; species Nocardiopsis sp. TNDT3. Next base: position 431 of record NZ_QPFC01000281.1, read on the forward strand.
CTGGGCCTGGGGCGCCAGCCGCGTCATCGACGTCGTCGAGCAGTCGGGCGGCGGCGTCCTCCGGGCGGACGCGACCGGTGTCACCGGGTGCTCGCGCTACGGCAAGGGCGCCCTCGCGGCGGGCGCGTTCGACCAGCGCATCGACCTGACCATGCCGATCGAGTCGGGCACCGGCGGTGTCCCCGCCTTCCGCGCGGTCGCCCGGGAGAGCGGAGCCCGGCCCCTGAGCAGCGCCTACGGCGAGCAGCCGTGGCTGGGGGACGCCTTCGGTTCCCACACGGGCGACCGAGCACGCTGCCGGTGGACACACACCAGATCCTGGGCATGATCGCGCCGCGCGGGCTGTTCGTCATGGACAACCCCCACATCGACTGGCTGGGTGCCCGCTCCGGGAGTGTGGCGGCCCTGGGCGGAGCGCAGGTGTACCAGGCGCTCGGCGCCCAGGACAACATCAGCTACTGGGCCGACGTCCAGGACGGCACCCACTGCGCCGCCAGGCCCGAATGGCGGGCCCCGCTGCGACAGAGCATCGAGGCGTTCCTGCACGGGACGGGCGAGGCCCCCGGCGCGCTCCGGCCCGCCGGGGCGGGCTCCGCGGCGGACGGGACGTGTGCCGGGTCCCGGTCGGCAGGTGCCGACGGGGAGCAGGGGGACGGCACGCGCGTGGACGCCGGATCCCCGGTACACCGGGGCGTTCGGCGGTGACGGCGCGTGTGGGCACCGGGCCCGGTCCGACCGGCTTCCCGGTCGGCCGGGACGGCGGCATGGCCCGTTGGGCGGGACCGCGCTCGGAGGGCAGTGGCTCGGGGGCGGCACGCGCCCGGTCATCGGCGAGGAGAGCGGCACCGGGTCCGCGCCCGTGTTCTGGGGCGCCATCCGTCGGTGCCGGGGCGGCCGGGACGCCCCGCCGGACATCCACCGTCCGCGCCAGCGGTTCGGGGCCGCTGGAGTACTCCGAGGGTTCCCGTGGTCGGGACACGGGACCGCTCGGTGTCGGGGCCACTGGGCTGAGCGGCCCGGTGTGCGCGGTGGCGGACCTCGCCCGCTGCCGGTCCGGGCGGCTGCGACGCGGGGCGGAGGTAACGCCTCAGATTCCGGCGACGCCGCCGATGAGCAGTCGGCGGTTGCGCTGGGGCATCTGGTAGCAGCCGGGCACCGGCGGGGCCACGGGCAGCGTGCGCCACCGCTGGACCTCGATCACGCCGGGTTCGGCGACGCGCCAGCCCTCGAAGAAGTCGAGGATGGCCCGCCGCGAGCGCCAGCGGCCGGACCGCAGGCGTTCGGCGAACACCTGCTCCAGCTGCTCGGCCCGCGCCGCGTCCTTGGGGAAGACGGCGGAGTCGGGACGGCAGTAGTGGCTGAGGACCATGTGGCTGCCGGGAGCCAGGGCGTCGCGCAGGGCGGCTATGTGCTCGGCCGGGTGGTCGGCGTCGGAGGTGTGCGTGACGGCACCGGCGAGCAGCAGGCCGACGGGCTCGTCCAGGTCGAGGAAGCTCCGGGTCTCGGAGCTGTCCAGGAGCCTGTCCGGGCGGGTGAGCGAGGCGCGCACCGCGGTGGTGGTGCGCCGGTCGCGGAGCAGGGCGAGGTGGTGGGTCAGGACCACAGGGTCGTCGGTGGCGTAGACGACGCGCGCGCGGGGGTCGCTCTCGTGCGCGATCTCGTGCGGGTCGCCCGGTGCGGGCAGTCCCGCGCCGAACTGGATGAACTGCCGGATGCCCAGGTCCGCGCACAGGTGGCGGACGGCGCGCTGGAGGAAGGCCCTCTCGCCCAGCACGAGGTCCTGGAACCCGGGCGCGGCCCGCTCGGCGCGGCCGGCCAGGTCCCGGTCCGCCTCGAAGTGGTCCTTGCCCTTGAGGTGGAAGGAGTGCAGCCGGGCCACGCTGGGCCGGGTCAGGTCAACGGCGGGCGGTGGGTGGGCGCGGACGTGTTTGCCCCCCGCCTGCCTCAGGAAAGGGGGGGAGGTGAATCGAGACATCGCCGTCCTCTTGTCTGAGGTGGGAAGAGTGGTCGACCACTGGATTGTATTCCGCGTGAGAGGTGTTGTTAACCGAGTCACAGACTCCGGTCATAAAAATCGGTGTTCGCGATGCCCGGGAAGTACTGCGGGGTGTGGCGAAGGGTGGTCCTGGGTGGGCTAGGAGTTATATACCTAATGTCCATTATGGGAGGAATCAGGATGAGGTCTCGGAACTCGTAAGCCCGTGGCTACGGGCTTCCCGGGTTTCGTGAGTGCGCGTGTGTGACAGTGGAGACGTGTGGGTACGGGTGGTTGTGTCCCGTCCCCGGAGCGTGAGCCGCGGGCTCCTCCGCCGTGCGGGAACGGAGAAAAGCGTTCCCCGCGCATATCGGAGGGAAATTCCGCGCACGCAGTCGCCACCTGCGGGAATTCCTTGCCGTGCCCAGGAATGCGGTGCGACCGGTGAACGGTGGAGCGGCGGGCCGAAAACACCGGAACGCCGTTGGGACGCCGGCCCTCCCGACCGCCGACCCTTCCGGTCGCGGGCTCCCGCGGACGCGGGCGCTCCCCGAGCGCGGACCGCCCGGCCCCGCGCCGTGGCCTAGCCTGGGGCCATGGACCGCCCGTACACCATCCTCAGCTGCGCCATGTCGGTCGACGGACGCATCGACGACACCGGGCCCGAGCGGCTGCGCCTGTCCAACGAGGCCGACTTCGCCGAGATCGACGAACTACGGGCGGAGTGCGACGCCATCCTCGTCGGCGCGGGCACCCTGCGCGCCGACAACCCCGGGCTGTTGGTGCGCTCCCCGCTGCTGCGCGAACGCCGCCGGGAGCGCGGGCGCACCGCGCACCTGCTCAAGGCCCTGGTCACCCGCAGCGGCGAGTTCGACCCCGCGGCCCGCTTCTTCTCCACCGGGGACGCGGGAGCCGTCGTCTACACCGGCGGGGCGGGCGTGGACACCGCCCGGCGCGCGCTGGCCGACCGGCCCGCCGCGGACCCGCCCGCCGAGGTCGTGGACGCCGGGGACCCGCCCACCGTCCGGGCCGTGCTGGCCGACCTGGCCGACCGGGGCGTCGGCCGCCTGCTGGTCGAGGGCGGCGGGCACATCCACACGCTCTTCCTCACCTCGGGGCTGGTCGACGAGCTCCGGTTGGCGGTGGCCCCCTTCCTGGTGGGGCAGGAGGACGCCCCGCGCTTCGTCGTGCCCGGCGCCTTCCCGCAGACCCCCGACGCGCCGATGCGGCTGGTGGAGGCCAGGGCGCTGGGCGACGTGGCGGTCCTGCGCTACCGGCTGGACCGGGGAGCGCGCGCGTGAGCGCCGGTCCGCCCCCCGCCGAGGGGGAGTCCGACGCCCGGTGGCTGCGCCGCACCGTCGAGCTGTCCCGCTCCTGTCCGCCCTCGGACACGGCGTTCTCGGTGGGCTGCGCCGTGGTCGCCGCCGACGGCACCGTCCTGGGCGAGGGCTACTCGCGCCGCGACGACCCGCACGACCACGCCGAGGAGGCGGCCCTGCGGGAGGTGGACGCCGACGACCCCAGGCTGGCCGGAGCCACCCTGTACTCGTCCCTGGAACCGTGCAGCTCCCGTGCCTCCCGGCCGCTGTCCTGCTCGGCGCTGATCCTGGCCACGCCCGTCGCGCGCGTGGTGTTCGCCTGGCGGGAGCCCTCCGTGTTCGTGGACTGCGACGGCGCCGAGCGCCTGCGCGCGGCGGGCCGGACGGTCGTGGAGCGGCCCGACCTGGCCGACGGCGTGCGCGAGGTCAACGCCCACCTGCTGGGCTGAGCGGGAGCCCGGTGGAGGGCGGCCGCGTCATCTGAGCTTGCCCGCGTAGGAGTACAGGCGGCGCGTCCGGGCCTTGGTCTCCTCGTCCTCGTAGGGGTTGGTGACGCGGGCGTGCACCGCTCCGGAGAAGTCGTCCCACTGCTGGGCGCTCATCCGGGGCGCCCTGGCGTCGAGGTGGCGCATGGCGACGGGCTCCTCCATCTCCAGGAGCCTGTCGAGTTCGTCGCTGGCCGACACCGACCTGGCGAGGGAACCGGCGACATCGCGGACCCTTCCGGCGAACTCCTCGTCCCTGGACATCCGGCGGGCGACGTAGGCGGCGGCCGCGGCGCCTCCCGCGGCGACGGCCCAGGCGATGAGGGGGAGGGGCATGGTCGAACCTCCTGTGTGTGAAGGTCCGCACGACCGCTGGGACGGGAGGGGTCGGCGGGCAGGGGAGCGGGTCCGGCGGCGCCGGACCCTGTGCCGTCCTTTCTACCCGCCGGAGGCGGCCCGACCCGGGTTGTCCACAGGCCGGATCCGGCTGTGGCGCGGCCCGGGTCCGGGGGTGTTCCCTTGGTACAGGGGGCCCATCCCCGGAGACGGCATGGGCGTGCCCGAAAACGGCCCTTCCCCGAGGACCGTCCGCCCCTACAGCCGGTCCACGTCCGCCACGTGCACCACCGCGCGCCCCTCGGCGTCGGACGCGGCCAGGTCCACCTCGGCGCTGATGCCCCAGTCGTGGTCGCCCGCCGGGTCGGCGAAGATCTGGCGGACCCGCCACAGCTCCGGCTCCCGCTCGATGAGCAGCATCGCCGGGCCGCGCGCGTCCGGCCCGGTCCCGATCGCGTCGTGCTCCTCGAAGTAGGCGTCCAGGGCCTCCTCCCAGGCCTCGGCGTCCCACTCCCCGTCCTCGTCCAGCCGCCCCAGTTCGTCGTGGCGGCGCAGGGCGGCCAGCTCCACGCGGCGGAACATCTCGTTGCGCACCAGCACCCGGAACGCCCGCTCGTTGGTGGTGACGGGCCGCACCTTCTCCTCGGCGGCGGCCGCGTCCTCCGGCACCTCCGCCTCGGGGTTGGTCAGCTGCTCCCACTCGTCCAGCAGGCTGGAGTCCACCTGGCGGACCAGCTCGCCCAGCCACTCGATGAGGTCGCGCAGCTCCTCGGTCTTGGCGTCGTCGGGCACCGTCTGGTTGAGCGCCTTGTACGCGCTGGCCAGGTAGCGCAGCACGAGCCCCTCCGAGCGGGCCAGTTCGTAGAAGCCCACGTACTCGGTGAAGGTCATCGCCCGCTCGTACATGTCCCGGGCCACCGTCTTGGGCCGGAGCGGGTGGTCGCCCACCCACGGGTGGCCGCGCCGGTACACCTCGTAGGCGTGGCTGAGCAGCTCCTCCAGCGGCTTGGGGTAGTCGACCTCCTCCAGCCGCTCCATGCGCTCGTCGTACTCGATGCCGTCCATCTTCATCTGCTGGACGGCCTCGCCGCGCGCCTTGTTGAGCTGGGCGCCCAGGATCTGCCGCGGGTCGTCCAGGGTGGACTCCACCACGCTGAGCACGTCCAGCGGGTACGTGGGCGACTCCTTGTCCAGCAGGTCCAGCGCGGCCAGCGCGAACGTGGACAGCGGCTGGTTGAGCGCGAAGTCGGCCTGGAGGTCCACGGTCAGCCGCGCGGTGCGCCCCTGCGCGTCGGGCTCGGGGAGCGCCTCCACGATCCCGCCGTCCAGCAGCGACCGGTAGATGGCGATGGCCTCGCTGATGTGGCGGCGCTGCCTGGGGCGGTCGTCGTGGTTCTCGGTGAGCAGGTGCTTCATGGCCGGGAAGCAGTCGCCGGGGCGGGCGATCACGCTCAGCAGCATGGCGTTGCTGACCCTGAACCGCGAGGTCAGGGGCTCGGGGTCGGACTCGATCAGCTTGGTGAAGGTGGCCTCGTCCCAGGAGACGAACCCCTCCGGGGCCTTCTTGCGCACCACCTTGCGCCGCTTCTTGGCGTCGTCGCCGACCTTGGCGAGCGCCTTCTCGTTCTCGATGACGTGCTCGGGGGCCTGGGCCACCACGTTGCCCACGGTGTCGAACCCGGCCCGGCCCGCGCGCCCGGCGATCTGGTGGAACTCGCGGGCGCGCAGGCGGCGCACGCGCACCCCGTCGTACTTGCTCAGCGCGGTGAACAGCACCGTGCGGATGGGCACGTTCACGCCCACGCCGAGGGTGTCGGTGCCGCAGATGACCTTGAGCAGCCCCGACTGCGCCAGGCGCTCGACCAGGCGCCGGTACTTGGGCAGCATGCCCGCGTGGTGCACGCCGATGCCGTGCCGCACGTAGCGGGACAGGTTGCGGCCGAACTTGGTGGTGAAGCGGAAGTTGCCGATCTCCGCGGCGATCGCCGCCTTCTCCTCCTTGGTGCACATGTTGATGCTGGTCAGCGACTGCGCGCGCTCGACCGCCTGCGCCTGGGTGAAGTGCACGATGTACACGGGGGCGTTGCCGCTGCCGAGCAGCTCCTCCAGCGTCTCGTGCAGCGGGGTGACCCGGTAGTCGTAGTAGAGGGGGACGGGGCGCTCGGCCGAGGACACCACGGCGGTGGAGCGCCCGGTGCGCTTCTCCAGGTCCTCCTCGAAGCGGCTGACGTCGCCCAGGGTGGCCGACATCAGCAGGAACTGCGCCTGCGGCATCTCCAGCAGCGGCACCTGCCACGCCCACCCGCGGTCGGGCTCGGCGTAGAAGTGGAACTCGTCCATGACGACCGTGTTGATGTCGGCGTTCGCGCCCTCGGCCAGGGCGATCTGGGCCAGGACCTCCGCCGTGCAGCACACGATGGGCGCGTCGGCGTTGACGCTGGCGTCGCCGGTCATCATGCCGACGTTGTCGGTGCCGAAGATCTTGCACAGGTCGAAGAACTTCTCCGACACCAGCGCCTTGATGGGCGCGGTGTAGAACGCGCACTCGTCGCGGGCCAGCGCGGCGAAGAGCGCGCCGGTGGCCACCATGCTCTTGCCCGAGCCGGTGGGGGTGTTGAGGATGACGTTGGACCCGGAGACGACCTCGATGAGGGCCTCCTCCTGGTGCGGGTAGAGGGTGAGGCCCCGCTCCTCGGCCCACAAAGCGAACGCCTCGAAGAGGGAGTCGGGTTCTGGTTCGGCCGGAAGCACATCGATGAGACTCACAGTCTCTATACTGCCTGCTTCCCGGCCCCCTTCGGGACGCTGGCCGCAGCGCGCGACGTCCGGGGCCCCGCGACGGCGACGGGCGCACCCCGCGCGGGGTGCGCCCGTCGTGTCACCGGTCTCGCGGTGCGCGTCTCGGCGGTCAGACCAGGCCGAGCTGCTTGACGGTGTCGCGCTCCTCGACCAGCTCCTTGACGGAGGCGTCGATGCGTGCGCGGGAGAAGTCGTCGATCTCCAGGCCCTGCACGATCTCCCACCTGCCGCCGCGCGAGACGACGGGGAAGGAGGAGATGATGCCCTCGGGCACGCCGTAGGAGCCGTCGGAGGGGATGGCCGCGGAGGTCCAGTCGCCCTCGGGGGTGCCGTTGACCCAGTCGTACACGTGGTCGACGGCGGCGTTGGCGGCGGAGGCCGCCGAGGAGGCGCCTCGGGCCTCGATGATCGCGGCGCCGCGCTTGGCGACGGTCGGGATGAAGTCGTTCTCCAGCCAGGCCTGGTCGCCGACGGCCTTGGCCGCGTTGGCGCCGTTGACCTCGGCGTGGAACACGTCCGGGTACTGGGTGGCGGAGTGGTTGCCCCAGATGGTGAGCTTCTTGATGTCGTTGATCGACACGTCGAGCTTCTTGGCGAGCTGGGTGAGCGCGCGGTTGTGGTCCAGGCGGGTCATCGCGGTGAAGCGCTCGGCCGGGACGTCGGGGGCGTGGCTCTGCGCGATGAGGGCGTTGGTGTTGGCGGGGTTGCCCACCACCAGCACGCGGATGTCGTCGGCCGCACCGGCGTTGATCGCCTCGCCCTGGGGCTTGAAGATGCCGCCGTTGGCCTCCAGCAGGTCGCCGCGCTCCATGCCCTTGCCGCGCGGGCGGGCGCCGACCAGCAGGGCGACGTTGGCGCCCTGGAAGGCCTGGGTGGCGTCGTCGAAGATGTCGATGCCCTGGAGCAGCGGGAAGGCGCAGTCGTCCAGCTCCATCGCCGTGCCCTCGGCGGCCTTGACGGCCTGCGGGATCTCCAGCAGGCGCAGCTTCACCGGGGTGTCGGCGCCGAGCAGCTGGCCGGAGGCGATCCGGAACAGCAGCGCGTAGCCGATCTGGCCGGCGGCGCCGGTGACGGTGACGTTGACGGGTGCTTTGGACATGACGTGAACTCTCCCTGACGACGTTTCGCGACCCGCGATGCTCACAACGGGTTCGACGCGGCTTCGGTACCGGGCGCTGGGGGCCGTCCAGGCTCGCGCCGCACCTCACCACCCTAGACCGCGCGCTCCCGCGTGCCGTGACCCAGGTGCGCGCTACGTGTCCCCGCGCCGTCCCGGGCGGGCGGCCGGGAGGTCCTGTCCGTTAACGGATTTAGGGCGGGGAAACGTCGGACCCACCCTGTTAGGATGGCGTTTGCCGATCACGGCGGGCCGGTAGCTCAGTTGGTTAGAGCAGGGGACTCATAATCCCTGGGTCGCGGGTTCGAGTCCTGCCCGGCCTACCCTCTCCGAACACGAAAAAAGCGCCTCCCACCTGTGCGTGCAGGCAGGAGGCGCTATCGCTTTCCCCGCGGTCGGCTACGGGCTTCCACGGCCCCGTCCGGTTGGCCGCGGGGAATACACGTCGAAGTTCCGGAAGCCCTCGAACCCGGCCGCCGCCCGGCCGGCGGCGCCGTTCCGCGGCGCGGCGGCCGTCCGTTCCCGCCAAAGGCGCCGGACACGAGCGCCACGTGCCCCGCCGTCCCCGCACAGCCCCCCGTGACCCGCCGCCTTGCGGGTGCGGGCCGGGTCGGCGGCGCCACGGGCCCGGGGGCGCGGCGTCCGTTCTTCGTTTGTGTTTTGTCTACTTATAGGGCCTTTGGTATGTTCCTTCCCTCCGGGGAAGTCCTCACTGCGGTATCCGAATAACGGACGTCCGATTTCCCGGGCTGACATCGGACGAATATGGCGGCACTCCTGCCCGAATCCGAAGCTCCTGCGCGTTTTCCCGTTCCGTGCAGGTCGCAGGCCATACGACCCGCCGTCCAGTACATCCCGGAACCTCCGCGCCCGGCGGTGGCCGCTCGTTTACACTGGCGGCCGCTCCGAGGGGCGCGGTGGTCCACGTCTCAACAACCACGGCGCGCCCGGCGGCGTCCGACAGTCGGTGGACAGATGCATGCGGGGGGAGAGGCGAGCGTTGGGAGCGGACGGCACACGGCTGCGCGGAACCCACCGGCACGGGGTGGGCCTCCATCCCCGTCTGCTGTACGCCCTGGCCGCGGCGGCCGTGGCGGTGCTCCTCGTGGTCGTGGTCAACACCGCCGTCTCCCGGGACGACGGCACCGGGCCCTCCGAGTCCAGGGAGCAGACCGTCCCCGCGGTGAACGCGGTCCCCTTCAGCGGTCTCGTCGACCGGATCGGCGTCTCCCGGGACACCTCCGTCGCCACCGTCGACCTCGACGGCTCCGGGAACAGCCTGTCCTCCCAGGCGCTGGCCGCCGCCGGGTGGACGCCCGGCCGCGAGGTGGTCCTGCTCGGCACGCCCATGGAACTGCCCGACTACGCTCCCGGCCGCCCCGACCACCTGGTCTCGGACGGCCAGTTCCTGCGGCTCGCGGACGAGCACTACCGGTCGCTCACCTTCCTGGCCACCGCGACCCGCACCGACGGCATCGAGGCCGAGGTCACCGGAACCGGCCGCGTGGTCTACGCCGACGGCCGGGAGCAGGAGTTCACCCTGTCCGTGCCGCACTGGACCGCCGGACCCGCGAGCGAGGCCGCGCTCACCCTGCCCTACGCCAACTCCGCGCGGCACGCCGGTCCCAGCCCCACCCTCGGCGCGGCGCGCCTGTACGCGCGCGGCGTCACGGTCGACCCCGCCCGTGAGATCTCCCACGTGGTGCTGCCCGAGACCGCCGACGAGGCGGGCCGCATCCACGTGTTCTCCGTGGGCGGGCGCGCCGCGGAGACGGAGTGGACGGGCACCTGGGCGCGCGCCACCTCCGGCTACATGGAGGTCGGACCCTGGCGGGACCAGACCCTGCGGCTGTCGGTGCGCACGACCACCGGCGGCCACACGGTCCGCATCCGCCTGGACAACACCTTCGCGGCCGCACCCGTCACCGTGGGCGCGGCCTCCGTCGCGCTGCGCGGAAGCGGCGCGGCCTCCCGCGGCGCCGCGGTCCCGCTCACCTTCGAGGGGCGCTCCGACACCGTCATCCCGGCTGGGGGACAGGTGTTCAGCGACCCCGTCGAGATGCTCCTGCCGCCGCAGACCGACGTGCTGGTCAGCATCCACCTGCCCGAACAGGTGACCACCGCGCCGGTGCACTACGCCTCGGTGGACACCAACTACACCAGCGCGCCCGGAAGCGGCGACCTGACCCTGGACACCACGGGGGAGCCGTTCACCGGCCGGGTCGCGCAGTGGCCCTTCCTCACCGCGGTGGAGGTCTCCGGGGGGCCGGGCGCGATCGCCGCCTTCGGCGACTCCATCACCGACGGGATCCGCTCCACCCCCGACGCCCACGCCCGCTGGCCCGACGTGCTCAGCGCCCGCCTGTCCGAGCGGCCGGGGCTGCCCAACCCGGGCGTGCTCAACCTCGGCGTGGCCGGGAACCACGTGATCCGGGACGGCTACCCGGGTGAGGGCGTCTCCACCAACCCCACCGGGGTGGCGCTGACCCACCGGGTGCACCGGGACGTGCTGGCCCAGAGCGGGGTGAACACCTTGGTCGTCTTCGCCGGGATCAACGACCTGCGCTGGAGCACCCCGCCCGAGTCGGTGATCGCCGGGATCGAGGAGATCGCGGGGCTGGCCCGCGAGAACGGCATGCGGGTGTTCGTGGCCACGCTCGGCCCCTGCGGGGGCGAGGCGCGCTGCACCGAGGAGGTCGACCGGGCCCGCCAGCAGGTCAACGACCACCTGCGGGCGCGGGCGAACGATCCCCTGTCGCCCTTCGACGGCGTATGGGACTTCGACGCGGTTCTGCGCGACCCGCAGGAACCCAGCCGCATGCTGCCCGCCTACGACTCGGGCGACCACCTCCACCCGGGGGACGCCGGACTGCGCGCGCTGGCCGAGTCCGTGGACCTCTACCAGCTCGTCGGCGGCTAGCGCCGGCCGGGGGAGCGCGTGGCCCGCCCAGGCCGTCCGGTCAGCGCGGGCACCCCAGGTGGTGGTGGATCACGAGGTCGACGTAGACGGCGCCGAGGTCGTCCAGGCTCAGCCCGGCCCCGGGGTCGTACCAGTGCAGCAGGGAGTCGAAGGTCTCCAGCACGTCGTCGGCGACCCGCCCCGGCTCGCGCACCCCGAAGTCCCCGCGGGTCACGCCGTCCAGGATGATGCCGCGCACGTGCTCGCGGTACGCCCGGGTCAGGGAGGTGATCTCGCGGTGGCGGGCCGGGTGGATGGCGCGCAGCACCGGCAGCAGCTCGTGCCCCAGCGCGGTCGCCGCGCGGTGCCGCCAGCCGGTCTCCACGTGCCGCCTGACCAGCGTCGACATGCGTTCTGTCGCGGGTCGGTCCGGCCGGTCCGCGGCCAGCTGCCCGTGCACCCGCTCCCGGGTGGAGCGCAGCACCACGGCGTAGGCCAGGTCCAACCGGGTGGGGAAGGCGCGTCTGAGCGCGGCGGGGGCGGTCCCGGTCTCGGCCGAGATCCGGGAGGTCAGTTCGGACATCGCCAGGCCTTGTGAGCCGTGCTGGGCGAACAGGTGCGCCGCGCAGTCCAGGACGGGGGCCGTGGTGCGGAGCGCGTGAGGGGATGTGTCGGCCGTCATGTGGTGTCTCATCGCTCGGAGTACGCCCCCGGAGAGGGGGAGGGCGTGCGGTCTTCGGCGGATCGGTTCCGCGACCCCCGCTCTCAGACCGGACCGGCGGCCGGTGCCCGCCGCTCACGGCTGCTGGTCAGCGACACCAGGTCCTCGATCCGCTCGGTGGCGAGCGCGTCCACGCCCATGCCCACCACGCGCGCCATCTCGGGGAAGTCGTTCACCGTCCACGCCGTGACGAGGTGGCCGCGCAGGTGTGTCTCCGAGACCAGGTCCCGGGTCAGCAGCGTGTAGTGCATGCCGAGGAAGGTCGGACGCAGGGTCCGCACCACGTCCTCGGGCGGCGGCCCCGGCTTGTCCCAGGCCAGCATCAGCCGGGCCTCGGAGCTGCGGCCCCGCAGGGCGTCGAGGGTCTCGGTGGAACCGGTGAAGAGCACCTGGTCGCCGAACCCGCGCGCCCGCAGCAGGCTGTCCGCCGCCAGCGCCGCCTCGGGCGTGCCGGCGTCCACGAGCAGGGGAGGGGGAGCGTCGCCGGTGTACTCGGCGAGCACCTCCATCAGGGTGGGCACGCGGTGCTCCACGTCGTCGCGGGCGGCGGCGATCTCGGCCAGGGTCAGCTCCCCCACGGGGCGGGGCGGGGAACCGGGAAGGGCCATGAGTCGTTCGTCCACCAGGACGGGATAGCCGTCGGAGGTGAGGTGGACGTCGATCTTGACCAGGTCGGCCCCGGCACGCGAGGCTGAACGCAGGGCCGGGAGGGTGTTTCCCGGGAAGCGTGCGGTGTCTCCGCGCAGTGCGATGGACAACGTCATGTGGTCAAGGGTGGCAAAGACTTCCGCTTTACGTGGTGCAAACAGGAAAAACGCCCGCCGGGGGCGGGCGCGGACGGGCGTGCGGCGCCCCGCGCGGCCCGGTGCCGCCGTTACGTGGCGTCGCGATTGCGAGCGGACTCACGTCGTCGGGGACGCCGACGGGGTGCGGCGAGCTGGGAAACTTTGTTACACGGCGTCGTGACCGCACGGTGCCCCATGACCGTCCCTGGAGTGTGAGGCGAACGATGATTCCGGACCAGAGACGAGAGCACATCCTCAAGCTCCTTCAGGAGCGCCACGTGCTGAGCATCAACGAGCTCACGTCGATGCTGTCCGTGTCCCACATGACGGTCCGGCGTGACATCCAGGCGCTGGAGAACGACGGCAAGGTGCTGTCGGTCACCGGGGGGGTGCGGCTCGCGGCGCGGCTCAAGAGCGAGCCCTCCTACCTGGCCAAGGCCCAGCTGGAGGTACCCGCCAAGCGGGCCATAGCGCGCGCGGCGGCCGACCTGGTCCGGGAGAACTTCACCATCTACCTGGACGCGGGCACGACCACGCTGCAGATGGTCCCCCTGCTCACCGACAAGGTCGGCCTGACCGTCATCACCAGCGACTTCAACGTCGTGGGCCACCTGATGGAGTACCCGGGGATCGAGCTGATCCACACCGGCGGGGTGGTCTCGCACTCCGACCACTCCTCGGTCGGGCGCTTCACCGCCGACTTCCTGCGCCAGGTGAACGTCGACCTGGCCTTCATCGCCAGCAGCTCCTGGGACGCCGAGCGCGGCTCGACCACGCCCTCCGAGGCCAAGGTGGTCGCCAAGCAGGCGCTGCTGCGGATCGCCTCCAAGAGCGTGCTCACGGTCGACAGCACCAAGTACGGCAAGTTCGGCACCTTCAGGGTGGCCAGCCTGGAGGAGTTCGACCTGATCATCACCGACGACCGGCTCCCGCGCTCGGCCGTGGACGACCTCGCCGAGCGCGACGTGCGCCTGAAGCTGGTCGAGGTGGAGTAGAGGGGGCGCCCACCGGGCGCCCGGCGGCTCGGGGCCGCCCGAGTCCGCCGTTCATCGCCTGGTCGGCGGCGTGCACGGCCGAGGCCCCGGCTACGGCTCCACGCGGCTCAGTCCTCGTCGGCGTCGAGCTCCGCGTGGGCGAACAGGGCCAGTTCGGTGCCGTCCGGGTCGTAGAAGAGCAGGGTGGAGCCCTCCTCGCCGTGCATCACCGGGGAGTGCTCCACGTCCATCTCCGCGAAGCGCTCCTCCCAGGCCTCCAGTTCGCCCAGGTTCTCCACGCCCAGGGTGAGCCGGTCCAGGCCGCAGTGCCTGCGGTCGAACCTGCCCTTGAAGTTGTCGCGATGCTGGATGAGCGCCAGCAGCAGCCCGGAGGCCGGGTGCTGGCACTCGGTGCGCCGTGTGCCCTCGTGGTCGCTCTTGCCGAGGACCCGGAAACCCAGGACCGTGCGGTAGAAGCGCACACTCTCGTCGCGGTCGCGGACCGACAGGGTGACGCGGGCGAGCCCGTTGAGCTGGGGCACGGGCACCTCTCTGCGGCGGGGGCCGATGGTGGCCAGTAGATCGAGCACGATCATCGAGCCTAGGTCGGAGTCAGAATGATGGGTTCCTCTTTAACGCGGGTTTAACGCCTGATGTTCCCCGAATCACCCCGACACGCTCCCTGACCTCCCCGGTCACCCCTCTCCGACGCCCGGAGCGGAACGTGTCACCGTCGCCGGAGAGGACGGTTCGCCGCGCACGTACCAGCGGGCGCGCATCACCAGGACGGTCACCGCGAAGGAGACCAGGCCGCCCAGCGTGGCCAGCACGAACGCCCCCTGGTGGCCGTGCGCGTCGGCGAGGACGCCCGCGACCGACGACCCCAGCGCCTGGCCCAGGATCAGGCAGCTCAGGATGACGGCCATCGACTGCGACAGGCGGCTGGCCGGGGCGGCCCTCTCGATCAGCCCGAACAGGCTCACGATGTGCGGGCCGATGGCGGCGCCCAGGACGAAGATGGCCACCGCCAGGGCGGCCGCGCCGTGGGCCGCGTACAGCGGCAGGGTGAGCAGGAACAGCGCGCCCGCCGCGATCCGGGCCCGCGCCGTGAGCGGGAAGCCCACGGGGACGGAGGCCATCAGCAGGCCCGCGACGGCGCTGCTGGTGCCCATCACCGCGTACATCAGCCCGGACAGGTCCCCGTGCCCGGAGGCGGCGGAGAAGGCGGTCACGCCGGTGGACATGCCGCCGAAGAACAGGCCCTGGCAGAACATGGGGACGGCCAGCACCAGCAGCGCGGGCGTGGCGATGCGGCCCCCGGCGCCGCGCACCGGCGGGGTTCCGGGCGGCGCGGTGGGGTGCAGGGCGAACACGGTCCCGAACACGCCGATGAGCACGGCCGCGCCCAGCACGCTCGCCGCCGGGGAGAGCGTCACGGTGAGCAGGCCCACCAGGGCGGGGCCCAGGACGAACGCGGCCTCGTCCAGCACGCCCTCGACCGACATCGCCGCGGACACCGACCGCTCGCGCTCCTCGCCCCGGTGCGGCCCCCGACGGATGAGCACCACCCAGCGCGTACGCGCCATGGGGCCGATCTGGGGCATGCACAGACCCGCCGCGGCGGCGAGCACGGCCAGGACCGGGGCGGAGGCCTCCGCCAGGACGGTGGTCACGAGCACGGTGATGAGCACGGCGTCCACGAGCGAGGTGACCAGCACCGGTACGCGCTGCCCGCGCCGGTCGGCGAAGCGGGCGATGACGGGCCCGCCCACGGTCTCCCCGAGCGCGAAGGCGCCGGTCACCGCACCGGCGGCGGCCACGCTCCCGGTCGTGGTGGTGACCAGGGTGAGCAGGCCGATCAGGGACATGGAGATGGGCAGGCGGGCGAGGAAGGTGCTCAGGAGCAGCGGCCACCCGGCGATGTGGTGCAT
Organism: Nocardiopsis sp. TNDT3; assembly: GCF_003427465.1. Taxonomy (NCBI): domain Bacteria; kingdom Bacillati; phylum Actinomycetota; class Actinomycetes; order Streptosporangiales; family Nocardiopsidaceae; genus Nocardiopsis; species Nocardiopsis sp. TNDT3. The sequence continues at coordinate 15,772 of NZ_QPFC01000281.1, forward strand.
GCGTCGCAGCGTGTCCAAAGGTGACATCCGGCCCCTGTCCGCGGTCGTGGTCGCCCACCCCGGCTCCCGGCACGGCCGTATGGCTCGGGCCGTCGCGGAAGGGCCAAAATTCATCCCATGATATGGCCGTCGTCGGCGGGCGGGGCCTTCCGGCGCCCGGGTGGTGGCTTTC
>NZ_QPFC01000282.1:0-2671 GCF_003427465.1 Nocardiopsis sp. TNDT3
ACTCCCAGATGCACGTGTCCCGGCTGCTGTCGGGAGTGCTGGAACAGCTGCGCGAGGAGGTCGGCGCGGCCGGACCGGACCGCTCCTGAGGTCTTCCGGAGGGGGCCGCGGGGCCCCTCCTCCGGACGGCGGGGGACCACCCTTCGCGGGCCCGGGGTGGGAAGCGGGAGCAGCGCATCGTCCTGCTGCTCATCATCGGGCGCGGCGCCCCTCAGCGGCGGACGCCCCGGTACCTCATGCGGGTGCGCAGCGGCAGCGCCGAGACGTAGCGGTCCAGGCGGTCGGCGTAGCCGTCGGTGGTGATCTGCGCATAAGCGCTCCTGGCTGTCTCGCGGGTGTCCTTGTCACCGCTGACCAGCAAGGGGAACAGCAGGTCCCCGCGGCGCAGCGCCGATGCCGCGTCCTCGCGGACGCCGCTGTCGGGATGGGACAGCAGCCTGTGGAGCATGCGCATCGCCCGCCCCGGGTTGCGCGTGTCGGCGCCCAACGGCGGCAGCATGTCCAGGGCCGCCCGGAGGACGTCGGTCGGCGGACGGAGCCCGATCAGCCCCCGGACGGCCTGGAGGCCGTCGGGGCGGGCCGAGACCAGATTCGCCAGCCGCGCGTCCAGCTGTCCGCCGAACACCCCCGGCGAGCGAAGAGCCAGCCCGATCACCGAGGCCAGAAGCGGGGGGTGAGAACGCGGGTGGCGAGGTCGGGGTACGTGTCGGGTTCCGCCCGCTGGCCCCGCTCCATCTGCTCCAGGGCGTCGACGGCCCGCCAGCCGACGGACTTCTCCCCGTCGACCGCCAGAAAGAGCAGTATCTCGGTCCAGGCCGGGTCGGGATCGTGGCCGTCGGCCCGCCACACACGGAGCACGCCCTCGATCGAGGCCCACCGCACCTCGTGGAACGGGTCCCGGGCGGCTTCGAGGAGAACCGGCACCGGGACGTCGCCGTGCCCGGCCAGCAGCCTCATCAGGTTGGCGCGCCCCCGCGGGCTGGGCTCGGTGCGCTTGGGCGTGTTCGGGTGAGACGCCGTGGACCATGAGCGTGTCGATGAGGTCGTCGACCATCGTCCCGTTGGGCAGCATGCGGGCCAGGGCGTCCAGCAGGGGCTCCACCGCCTGGTCGTCGGGCGTCTGACGCAGAGCGGCCGCGGCGTAGGGGACGCAGGCGTCGTCGTCCAGCGCGGCGATGAGCACGGCGGTGGCGCGTTCGTCGCCGATCCGCGCCAGAGCTTGGAGCAGCCCCTGGCGCAGATCGAGGGACTCCCGGTCATACCTCGCGCGGTCGGGAACACCGTGGTGGTCACGGGGGCGGCGCGAGGACGCGAGCAGCGCCTGCAACCGCTCGATGAGCGCGGGAACGACGTGCGGGCTTCTCCGCTGGAGTTCGGCGATCGCCATGTCCCGGTGGCTGGGCCGGCCTTCGCGGGTCCGCCACAGTTCCAGGTCTTCGATCAGGCTGTCGACATCCTCGGTCATGTCGTCAGTACACCATGGGTCGTCGGGCCCTTCCAGGGGGTGAGGAAGCCGGTGACCCCCGGTGGCGCTGCGCGGGGTCGAAGCCGGATCCTCAACCCCCGGGGATTCTGCCATCACCCCGCCATCGCGGGGGTCGCGAAACGACCGGAGGCGGCAGGGGACCGCGGGGGAGCCGACGGGGCCCTCTTCGGGCGTTATGCGCGGCTCGGGTTGGGTTTCGCTCCGCAAACCCCTACAGTTGGGGCGTTCGGGCCCTTGGCGCTGCGTCACCGGAGCGGCGATTTGTGCTATCCGCGCACTCCAGGCAGGCTGCGTCACATGGACGAAACGAACAAGAGCCTCGACGACCTGGTCCGCGATGAGCTGGGCGAGGAACCGTCGCAGGAGGCCAAGGACTACGCGCGCGAACTCTACGAGCGCTACCGACTGCCCGCGCCCGGCCAGGACGGCGGTGCGGCGGCGCCCCCGAGGGCCGGCGCCGAGGAGTAGGCGCGCTCTCCCGGACGCGGCGGCGTACCGGCGCGGCTCCGAGCGGCCCGTGCTCAGGGGCTCCGCTCCGCTTCGCTCCGTGTCCGGGGGAGTGGGCCCGCCCACGGCGCGGGCGGTGACCCGCGTACCGGGTCAGTCGGAGAGGACGGCCTCGTCGGCGTCCTCCGCCGAGGTGTCGCGGTCGCGGTCCCACACCAGCTCGAACCAGACCTTGCGCCCCATCCCGTCACCGCGGGGCTCGGTGCCCCACTTGCTGGAGAGCGCCTCGACCAGGTCCAGGCCCCGACCGTGCTCGGTGGTGTCGTAGGGGTCCCGGTGCTGGGGCTCGGGCGTCTCGGCCACGTTGCCCAGGTCCCGCACCTCCACCCGCGCCCATCCGGGCGCCAGGTGGACACAGACCTCGAACTTGCCGGTGGCCCGGCCCGAGGCGCTGTGCGTGATGGCGTTGGTGGCCAACTCGCTGGTGAGCAGCGTCGCCGTGGTCAGCTCCGGTGAGGCGACCAGCTGCCGGGCGACGAACCTCCTCGCGTAGGCGATCTGGCTCGGCAGGCCGGGGAAGCGCCGCCGCGCCGGTCTGGAGGCGGTCTCTGTGCTGTACGGGGTGCGCTCTTCCATGGAACTCGCCGGACGTTGAAAGGGACGGGACGAAGACACCGGGACCTGGAGTGCGTCCGGCTGAGGGGAGGCGGCCCCGGGGGTGGGGTCGTGGGTGTGAAG
>NZ_QPFC01000283.1:0-1703 GCF_003427465.1 Nocardiopsis sp. TNDT3
TCCTCGGGGTGGGTGGGCGCGGGCTTGTCGTCGCCGTCGTCACCGCCGTTGTCACCGTTGCCCTGCTCGAAGACACCGACGCTGGCGAGGCTCTCGGCCAGGTCCACGTAGTGGAAGGGGGCCTCGGCGCCGTCGACGGTGAAGGACACCGCGAAGCCGGTGTAGGCGTCGTTCCAGGTGACGCCGTTCTCCTCGTCGCTGTACTCCTCGACGTGCTCGTACGACTGGATGTCGATCAGAACGGTGATCTGCTCACCGCTGTCGAGGGTGACGACCTCCGGGTAGGAGATGTCGGCGACGTCGGCGCTGTGGGAGACCTCGCCGTCCCAGCTCTGGGTGGTCGTGGTGGTCACACCGGACAGGGTGGCGTCGAGGACGATCTCGTCCGAGCCGCTGACCAGCTCGGTGCTCTCCTCGTCCAGAACCAGGGTCTCGGGCTCGGAGACGGTCGCGGGGTCGGTTTCGGGGGCCGGGCTGGTCTCCGGCGCCTCCGGGGCGTCGGTCCCGCCGCCTGTGTCCTCGCCGCCGGTCTCACCGCCACCGGTGTTCTCGTCACCGCCGGTCTCACCGCCCTCGCCACCGGTACCGCCGTCCTCGGGCTGGCCGTCGTCGACGCCGGGCTCGGTCTCCTCGCCCTCGGGGGCCGGGGACTCCTCGGCCTCGGTCTCCTCGGTCTCCTCCGTGACCTCGGACTCCTCGTCGAGGTTCTCCTCGACGATTTCCTCGACATCGGAGACGGTGAGCTGGACGCGGGCGGTGTCCACGGTGGCCGTGGCGGTGACGCCGTCACCGCCGACCGTGGCGCTGCTGGTGCCGGAGAAGGTCAGCCAGCTGCCGATGGAACCGGAGTAGCTGTTGGTGGTCGTGCCGTCGTAGCTGACGGCGACGCCCTCCCAGTTGCCGACGGAGGCGTAGGCCCAGCCGTAGTACTCGGTCTCGGCCGCGGCGGGGAGAGCCGTGGCGATGCTGAGCGCGCCGAGAGCGGCGAAAGCCGCTCCGCCCTGGAGAATGCGGCGCGCGGTAACGCGAGTGTTCTTCAAGTCAATCCTCTTCGGATCGGCCGCAGTCCGCACTGGTCAGACTGCTCTGGATACGCGCGCCACCGGCCGACCGTGGGGGAAGTCGTGGGAACACAGGGCGCGAACCAGGATCGGATGGGGGATGGCGGGAGCACACAGAAAGCTCACTGCCAGCGGAAACAGGAGGGCGCGGTCGCGACCACCGGACGGAGGAGGCGCGGGAACCGGGCCGTGGAGTACTTCCGATTTCCTAACCCAGACCTTACATCCCCACAAAGGACGAATTCTCCCGAAGCCCATCACGAAAAGATCACAGAGAAAGAACCCCTCACTCTGAGCGACACCACAATTCTCTGCGGAAGTTTTTCTCGGAACCGGTAAACCGAACACCGTATGTCGCGTCTCACAAAGGAAGCGCGTCCCCGAGGAATGCCTTTGACCCGCCCGGGGCCGCGCCCCGGGCAACGGGCGGCACACCCCCGGGCGGGGCCCGCTCCCGTCAGCCGCGGCCTCCCCCGCGCCCCACCGCCGCACGTCCGGGGTGACGCCCGGGCCCCCGGAGCGGCTAGGTTGTGGGCATGCCCGTCTCCGCACCGTCAGGGCCCCGGAGCCGCGCCACCCGCGCCCTGTCACTCGCCTCCGTCCTCCTCCTCACCGCCGTCGCCTGCTCGACGACGCCCGGGG
>NZ_QPFC01000284.1:0-5775 GCF_003427465.1 Nocardiopsis sp. TNDT3
TGAATCGGCCAGGCCTGCCTTGTTCAGCTTGGCCAGCAGGCGGCGGATCACCACCGGGTTGGTGTTGACGCTCGTCGCGATCTGCTCGGAGGTGGCGACCTCGTGTCCGCGCCGCTGATACAGCCCGATCCATGTCAGGGCGTGCGCCGCGATGGTCAGCCTGCTGTTGGCGCTCACGTCGGACTCCGCCTCCCCCGCCCCTCGGTTCTAGTCGTAACTATAAGGGTTACAACCACATGCGGCAAATTCTGCGGGGCTGGCCGAACCGACCTCGTCGGCTCGCCTGGAGCGTGTGCGGAATGGTTTCGGGCGGCCAGCACCAGACACGGCGCAGTCGTCCGCCCTTACCCGTGCAGGCGCTCCAAGGCCGACAGGACCTCGCCGTCGGGGTCCTCCACCATCTCCTTCGCCTCACGGGTGAAGGAGAGCACCGCGTTGAACAGCTCCATGGCGTCCTCGGTCCGGCCGGAACGCTCCAGTTCCTGTACCGCGTCCACGGCGCTGTGCACCGCCCGGGCGTACTCGGCCGCCTGTTCGCAGGGAACCGGTTCGGTGACGTGCAGGGCGCCCTCGAACAAGGTCCGCAGCGCCTCGGGGCTCCCGGACGCCACCGCTGCCCGTGCCTCCAGGGCCAGGGTGAGCCCGGGGGAGCGGTCCGCCTCCTCCAGCAGCAGCTCCACCAACCGTTCGCGGTCCAGGGTGTGCAGGTAGGAGGAGACATCGGGTACGGAGGACGCGGTTCCGCCGTGCTCGCGTTCGTACAGGTGCACCAGCCCCACCGCGACCACGTGCTTGCAGCAGTCGCCCTCCTCGGCCCAGGGGCAGTCGCAGCGCCAGGAGAAGGCTCCCTCGGCGGTGAGCCGTACCCGGTAGCGCCGCTGTCCGCGGACGGTGGCGCGCACGGTCTTCGCGTCCCGGCGTAGCCCCGACACCCGTCCGAGGTGGTCCAGGCCGCGGTCGAAGGACTTTCTGCCAGCCAGTTCCAACAGCAGATCGCGGGAGAGCTCAGGCATGGGCCCAGTCAAGCGGAGCGGCACGGAAAGCGCCGGGGCGAAGTGGAAATCCCCGTTCGTCCGGGTCCCCGGTGTGGGCGAGGGCGTCCAGCGATGAGTTCCCGCACGGTAGCCTTCCCGTGGCCCGGACGAGCGCTCCGGCCCCGGCGGGAACGCCCCGGCGTCCGGCGCCGGAGCCCCACCGCACCGGCCGGGCGTCCGTTCGTCCGAAGACCCGAGAGCGAGACCGGTTGTACGCAGGCACCTTCTCCATCGTCGCCCACGACGTCGCCACCGGAACGTGCGGTGTCGCGGTCAGCAGCCGCTTCCCGGCGATCGGCGCGCTGTCGGTGTTCGCGCACGCGGAGGCGGGGGCGGTCGCCACACAGGCGCTGATCAACCCGCTGCTGGGCGCTGACGCCCTGGAGCTGCTGCGGTCCCACTCCGCCGAGGAGGCGCTGCGCCGGGTCCTGGACGCCGACCCCGACGCCGACTCGCGACAGGTCGCCGTGGTCGACCGCGAGGGACGCGCCGCCGCGCACACCGGCGCGCAGGCGCACCCGTGGTGCGGCCATAGGGTGGGGGACGGGTACGCGGTGGCGGGCAACATCCTGACCGGCGCCGACACGCTCGACGCGATGGCCGAGCGGTTCGAGGCCGGCGCCGGGGAGCGGATGGACCGGCGGCTGCTGGGCGCCCTGGAGGCGGGGCAGGCGGCCGGCGGCGACCGGCGCGGCAGACAGAGCGCCGCGCTGTACGTGCATACCGGCCACCCCTACCCCCACCTGGACCTGAGGGTGGACGAGCACCCCGACCCGGTGGCCGAGCTGCGCCGGATCCACGGGGTCGCCGAGCGGGAGCTGCTGCCGTTCGTGGAGGCCATGCCCACGCGCGCGCACCCCGCGGGCCGCTTCGAACGCCTGCTGGACACCGGCGACCGCTGAGCCCGCCGCCTGCGGCCACGATCTTCCACCGCCGTGGGAAGCGTGCCGGCGGCCGACCGGGGCGGCAGCGGCGCGGCGCCCCGCAGCGGTGACGGGTTCAGGAGCGGCGGCCGTCTCCGGCTCATCCGTCCGCGGAGCCCCGGGCGAACCGCCGCGCGAGGCCCTGCACCGCCCCGTAGTCCGGGACGCCCTCGGGGAGGGGAAGGCCCGACGCCACCGCCTCGGCCGCCGCCAGGGCCCCGTGCAGGGCGGCGCGGAAGAGCAGTGAACCGCAGCTCACGCGCCGCACGCCCAGGTCTGCGAGGACCCGCAGCGGCGGGCCGTCGGGGGAGTGGAGGATGTTGAGCGGCACACGCAGCGCGGCGGCCAGGGCGGCGATCTCCTCCTCGTCGCGCAGGCCGGGCACGAACACCCCGTCGGCTCCGGCCTCCTCGTAGGCGGCGGCCCGGTCGGCGGTCTGTTCCGCGTGGCCGGGCAGCCAGCGGGTGTCGGTGCGCGCGTTGAGGAACAGCGTCGGCGCCGCCTCCCTGACCGCGCGGATCACCGCCCGCTGGTGTCCGGTGTCGGCGAGCCCGCCGTCCGCGAGGCCGTCCTCCAGGTTGATTCCGGCGATCCCCGTCCGCTCCAGTTCGGCGGCCAGCGCGGCGACCCGTGCCGGTGACGCGCTGAAGCCGCCCTCGACGTCCACGCTGACCGGCACGTCCAGCCGGGACAGGCCGCGGGCGAGCCGTAGCGTCTCCTCGCGCGCGAGCCCTCGGGCGTCGGGCAGCCCGGCCGCCGCGGCCACACCCAGGCTGGTGGTCCCCACGGCGCGGAACCCCGCGGCGGCCAGGGCGGCGGCCGACGCGTGGTCCCAGGCGTTGGGCAGCAGCAGGGGAGCGCCCCGCAGGTGCAGGGCGCGGAAACGCTCGCCGGGGCTCTCCGGTTCTGTCGGGAGGTCGGCGCCGGAGGGCGGAGGCGGGCGGTCGTGGTCGGCGGATCCGCTGCCGGGTGCTGTTCGGGAAGCCATACGGCGACGCTAGGGCCGCGTCGTTTCGGTCGCCGCCGAAGCGACGGGACGGCACCGGCCGAACCCTGATGGCCGCAGATCCCGCCGCGGGTCAGGCGGTGCCGGGGTGGATGGTGAAGACCCGGTTCAGACCGACCATGCTCATGATGCGCAGGGTGTTGGCGGGGACGGCGAGCAGGGCTATGTCGGCCCCGGCCGCCAGGGCGTGCTGACGGGCGGCCAGCAGGGCGCTGATACCGCTGGAGTCGCAGAAGTCCAGGCCGGACAGGTCGATGGACAGGCACTGGCCGGACTCCAGGGCCAGGAGCCGGACCTCGTGGCGCAGGGTCGAGGCGTGGTCGTAGTCCAGCGAACCGGTCACGTCCAGGACGGGACCCGTCGCGCTGTCTCGGCGGGTGACGGTCAGGGTGCTCATCGTGGACCGCTCATCGTGTGGTGTCCGGTTCCGGACGGGGCGGTGGAGGGCGGGGCGGGGACGCCGAGCGCGAGGAGGGCGGTGTCGTCCTCCAAGCCCTCGCCGAAACCCTCCAGCAGTTCGGCCAGCGCGTCGACGACGCCGTGGGCCGTGGAGGGGGCGTGCCGCGCGACGAAGGAGAGCAGGGCCTCCTCGCCGTACATCGTGTCGGGTCCGGCGCCGGTGCGGGCCTCGGTCAGGCCGTCGGTGTAGAGCACGAAGGTGTCGCCGGGGGCGAGGGCGGTCTCGACGGTGGCGAAGTGGGCGTCGGGCAGCACGCCGACGAGCATCCCGCCGGGGGCGAACAGGAACTCGGCCCGGCCGTCCCCGCGCAGGGCCAGCGCCGGGGGGTGGCCGCCGAAGGCCAGGCGGGCACGGACGTGCCCGGCGTCGCCGTCGGGTTCGAGGACGCCGAAGACGGCGGTGCAGTAGCGGGGGTCGCCGTTGTCGGCGTAGCGCTCCAGGAGGGCGGTGTTCAGCGTGCCCAGGGCGTCCGCGGGTTCGGACGAGTGCAGGGCGGTGGTGCGCAGGACGTAACGGGCCTGGGAGGTCAGGGTCGCGGCCTCGGGCCCCTTGCCGCTCACGTCGCCGAGGAAGAACGCCCAGCACCCGTCACCGAGCGGGAAGAGGTCGTAGAAGTCGCCGCCCAGCCGGTAGGGGGAGGCGGTGTGGTAGTAGGCGGCGGCCTCCATGCCCGGAACGTCGGGCAGGGTGTCGGGCAGCAGGGCCCTCTGGAGGATGACGAGCGCCTCTCCCAGGCGCGCCCGGTCCGCCTCGGCCCGCCGGTGCGCCTCCTCGGCCTCGGCGCGGGCCCGTTCGGCCTCCTCGCGGGCCCGTTCTGCCTCGGCGCGGGCCTGCTCCGCCTCCCTGCGGCGGCGCAGCAGCTCCTCCTCGTAGGAGCGGCGGTCGGTGGCGTCGAAGACGGTGGTGCGGACCAGCAGCGGCTGGCCCCCGCCGTCGCGCTTGACGGTGGAGGAGACCAGCACGGGAAGGCGGCCGCCGTCGGAGGCCCGCATCTCCAGGGCGATGCCGTTGACCTCGCCCCGCAGGTGCAGCAGGGGCGCGAAGTGCGTCTCGTGGTAGAGCCTGCCGCCCACGGTGAGCAGGTCGGTGAAGCGCATGCGGCCCACCACGGCGGCGCGCTCCAGGCCGAGCCACCTCAGCAGCGTCGCGTTGATCCTGGCGACCGTGCCGTCCATGAGCGTGGACAGGTAGCCGCACGGCGCGGACTCGTAGAGTTCCTCGGCGCTGTCCTCCAGCAGCGCGCTGAGGGCCGCGTCGGTGGCGGAGCCGTTGCCGGCCCCGGGAGGCCCCGTCTCCCCGCTCATCCGGCGTCCCGGAGGGACTCCAGGAACTCCAGCAGCGCCGCCGCGGTGGCCCGCGGCGCGCTCAGCTGCGGGCAGTGGCCGGTGGCGTCCAGGGTGACCAGCGTGGAGGAGGGGATCGCGGCGTGGACGAAGGCGCCCACCTCGGGCGGGGCGATGGCGTCCTGGGCGCACTCCAGGACCAGGGTGGGGACCTCCACGCCCTTCAGGTCCTCGCGGTTGTCGGACAGGAAGGTGGTGCGGGCGAAGACCCGGGCGATGTCGGGGTCGGCGGCGCAGAAGCTGGTGGTCAGCTCCTGTCCCAGTTCGGGCCGCTCGGGGTTGCCCATGATCACCGGTGCCATCGCCGACGACCAGCCCAGGTAGTTCGACTCCAGCGAGGCCAGCAGTTCGTCGATGTCGGCCGCGGTGAAGCCGCCTCGGTAGCCCTCGTCGTCGATGTAGCGGGGGGAGGGGGTCACCATCGCCAGCGCCCGGATCCGCTCCGGCAGCGCCCGCGCGGCCAGGACGCCGACCATGGCGCTGACCGAGTGCCCCACGAACACCGCCCGTTCCAGGTCGAGGGCCTCGCAGACCTCGGCCGCGTCCTGGGCGTAGCCCTCCAGGGAGGAGTACCTGTCCTCGCTCCAGGCGGAGGCGTCCGACCCCCCGGAGCCGACGTAGTCGAACAGCACCACCCGGTACCGCTCGGCCAGGGCCGGGACGACCAGGCGCCACAAGTTCTGGTCACAGCCGAACCCGTGGGCCAGCACGACCGTCGGCCCGTCGGCCGCACCGGTGACGGTGACGTTGTTCCTGCGCAGGATGTCCATGTCGACCGCCCTTTTCCTCACGCCGGCCCGTACCAGAACGGTACTCGATCCCATGGGGTGTTTCCGGTGCCGAAACGGACGTGTCCGTCATCTCCTCAGGCGGTACGGACAGGGACGGCCGGGTCGGAGTGGCCCCGGTTTCCCCCGGGTTTTCCGGATCACGGCCCCGCGTCGGCCCGGACGCCCGGGGAACGGGCGGTCACGGTCCCTCCCCGCCCTCCCGCTCCCGCGGACCGGGG
>NZ_QPFC01000285.1:0-3591 GCF_003427465.1 Nocardiopsis sp. TNDT3
GGGGGCCCCCGCCGTTCCCCGGCCGCGAACGGCCGCGGGTCACCGGCAGCGGATCACAGGTGGTCCCGGGGCAGCGTCTCGGTCCACTGCCGGGAGAAGACCCGCTCGTCGTTCTCGAACGCGTCCAGAGTCGCGTACACCCGGAACTCGGTCTCGGTGCACTCCAGCGACGTGTGGGTCTCGGTCCGGGTCCGCCACCCGTCCCGCGCGAAGCGCATCGTCCACGTCGACTCACCGCGCGCGGACGTGAAGTCGCCCGCCACGGACTCGTAGTACTCGTAGGCGCGCCGACCGACGTCCAGGTCGATGTCGTCGAAGTGCAGGATGCCGCCGTCCTTGACGATCTCCAGGGCCGACCGGGTGTCCACCAGGTCCCTGTAGACGGTCCAGCTGTGCTCCGGCTTCTCCCGGCGCGTGGTGGAGATCTCCGGCGCCGCCTCCGGCTCCCCGAAGGGCTCCGGGTGCGGCTCGTCCGCCTCGGAGTGAGGACGCACCGGCAGCAGCAGCCTGCTGTTCTCCGGGTGCACGGTCAGCAGGGCGGGCTTGGGCGGCGGCCAGGCCAGCGGCCAGTAGGAGGTGGACAGCGACAGCCGGATGCGGTGCCCCACCGGGAACGCCTGCGCGACACCGTTCATCGTGACCTTCACCCGGTAGATCTCACCGGGTTCGAGCTTCTCGGGGTGCTCGTGGCCGTCGCGGTGGGTGAGGTTGAGCAGCCCGTAGGTCACCCGCGTGGCGCTGCCGTCCGGCGCGACGTCCACCAGCCGCGCGGCGACCATGGCCACCGGCTCGGTGACCGACACGTCCAGCTCCACCTCGGCGGCGCCCAGGATCTCCACGTCCTCCGACAGCACGTCGCTGTCGAAGACCAGGGAACCGCCGTCCTCCTCGCGCTGGTCGTAGGGCAGGTCCGGCGGGGCGTTGTAGGAGGCCCACTTGCCCGCGAACTGGCCCACGGTCAGCGGCGACCGCACGGTCAGCGACTCCGAGTGCACCTCCTCTCCGGGGCGGCCGATCCGGTACCTGGCCAGCGGGTAGCCGCGGTACTCCACGCTCGGCGAGGGCCACACGTCCTCGCGCACCCACCGGCCGGGGCGCTCGGTGTAGGCGGTGGAGGGGAGCACGCTGTCCTGCATCCACGCCCACAGGGACGGGCCCTCGTCGACACCGTTCTCCCTGCCCTTGAGCCAGCGGTCCAGCCAGCGCACGACCTCCTGGAGGTAGCCGATCGCCGGGCCGGGGCTGCCCATGTGCGGGTAGCGGTGCGACCACGGGCCGATCAGCCCCCGCCTGGGCGCCTCCAGGTTCTCCAGCAGCCGGAAGACGGCGTTGGAGTAGCCGTCCGCCCACCCGCTGGAGGCCAGCACCGGGCAGCGCACCTTCGAGTAGTCCTCGCTCACCGACGCGTGCCGCCAGTAGTCGTCGCGCCGCTGGTGGCGCAGCCACTCCAGGACCCACGGTTCGGTGGCCTCCAGCCGCTCGTGCCACATCCGCCGCCAGTCGTCGCCGACGGTCACCGGGTCCGGCGGGCAGGTGCCCGCGGAGAACATCGTCCCCGCCTCGGCGAGGTTGTCCGACAGCAGACAACCGCCCATGTAGTGGAAGTCGTCGCCGTACCGGTCGTCGGTGAAGGAGCTGATGACGATCGCGCCCAGGCTCGGGGGCTGGCGGGCCGCCACCTGGAGCGCGGCGAACCCTCCCCAGGACAGCCCCATCATGCTGGTCTTCCCGTTGCACCAGGGCTGCTCGGCCAGCCAGGCCAGCACCTCCTCGGCGTCCAGCTGCTCGCGCTCCAGGTACTCGTCGGTGAGCACGCCCTCCGAGTCACCGGTACCCCGCAGGTCCACGCGGACGCAGGCGTAGCCGTGCCCGGCGATGTAGGGGTGGTGCATGGAGTCGCGCACCGACGTCAGGTCGCGCCTGCGGTAGGGGAGGTACTCCAGGACCGCCGGGACGGGGGACACGTCGGAGGAGGTCGCCCGCCACACCCTGGCGGCCAGGTGCACACCGTCCGACATCGGTATCCACAGGTGCTCGTCCTCCTGGACGGCGTTGGGCAGGTTGTTGACCACGTGCATGGACCGGGGACCCTCCTAGTGTTCGGCCAGCTTGTCCTTCGTCCCGTGCTCGTCCTCGAACTCGAAGACCAGCTCGTCGACGCAACGCTCGTACTTGGCGCGCATCGCGGTCTCGTCCTCGGCGCCGATGGTGATCTTGGCGAGTTCGAAGCTGTAGCTGTCCTGGGCGGTCATGTCCGAGAGCCGCTGCCCCTGCTTGGGCACGATCTCGATCGTCACGCCGGGCAGGGACTCCTCCAGCGCGGACACCTCCTCGGGGGTGGGCACGCGCGCGGCGACGCCGTCCTCGAAGCGGCGGTGGTACCACTCCGCGGCCACCCGGTACTCGCCCCGGGCGTCCTCGTCCAGGGCGGGGTCCTGCCCGAAGCCCAGCCGCAGCATGCGCTCGTGGTTGGCGACCCCGTCCACCAGCTCGAAGAGTTCGGCGTGGGACTGGGAGTGGCGCGTGTTCACCTCCAGCAGGCCCAGCTTCTCCTCCACGGGGTCGTAGAAGAACTCGACGCTGAACGTGGAGTTGTCCATCCCCACCCGCTCGATGACCTTGGTGGCGACCTCGGACATCCAGCGGCACACGTTCTCGGGGAGGCCGGAGGGGTACTGGTGGCGCAGGAACACCGAGCTGCCCGGGTAGTCGACCGAGTCCAGGGCGCCGTAGACCACGACCTCGCCCTTGTACACGTAGCCCTCGACGGCCGCCTGCACGCCCTGCATCGCGGCCTCGGCGAGGGCCGTGCGCCCGCCAACGGAGGAGATCTCGGGAGGCAGGTCCACCATCTCCAGGATCTGCTCGAAGGGGCGGCCGATGCGGTCGACCCCGTCGCGGAGGAGGGACACCGCCTGCTGGAAGGCCTCGTCGTCGCCGACCTTGTAGGCCAGCTCGGAGGAGGCCGACTTCACCGGCTTGAGCCACATCGGGTAGGACGGGCTCTCGGGGGGCGCGGGGTTCTCCTCGGACAGCTCGACCAGGCCGAAGGCCGGGTACTCGTCGATGACCTTCTGCTGCTCCAGTCTGCTCCAGTACTTGTGCTCACACTTGACGAAGGACTCCAGGGAGGACGAGGGGAGGCCGCGGCGGGAGCAGAGGATGGGCACGAACAGGGTCACCGGGAAGTCCCAGTAGCCCACGATCGCGTCGACGCTCCCGTCGAAGTCGTCCAGGATCCTCTCCGCCTTGGCCAGGAGTTCCTGGATGTCGATCTCGCCGACCTGGAGCTCGTCCAGGTTCAGCAGCTGGTGGAACTCGCAGTGCTGACCTGTGGGGGTCCTGCGCAGGATCTCCAGGTTGTGCTCGTCCAGGCCGACCACGAACACGTTCTTCACGGTTACCTGCACCGCCTTCCTCTTCTGGGCTCCTCGGAGCGGGGATGCATACGCATGCGCCTAACCCGTGCCGGGTGCTCCAAACGCGGGCGTGTCGCGCCTCACGCCGCGGAAGCGCTGGTCGTCGCGCCGCGACGCGCGCGGCGCGCACGCGCGGGCCCCGCCGCGGACGGTCGCGGGTCCGCGGCGGGGC
>NZ_QPFC01000286.1:0-1163 GCF_003427465.1 Nocardiopsis sp. TNDT3
GACTCAACTCGTGCGGGCCCGGCCCGCGCGGGACAGCGGCCGTCCCGACCGCCCCGCCGCCTACTCCGGGGCGACCCGGCCCGGCAGGCCCAACCCGGCCAGCGCGGGGCGGACCCGGCCCCGGGCCTCGCCCAGGGCCCGGGCCGCCGTGTCCGCGTCCACGTCGGCCAACAGCGACACCAGCGCGACGCGGGTGTCGCCCCCGGCCGCGTTCAGCGCCCGCGCGCACACCCGCTCGTCCAACCCGGTGGCCTGCGTCAGGATGGTCACCACGCGGCCGCGCAGCTTGCCGTTGGTGGCGTCCACACCCACCATCAGGTTCGAGTACGTCCGCCCCATCCGCACCATCACCGCGGTGGAGAACGCGTTCAACGCCAGCTTCTGCGCCGTGCCCGCCTTCATCCGGGTGGACCCGGCGATCACCTCCGCGCCGGTGGCCATGCCCACGTGCACGTCCGCCTCCCGCGCCAGCGGCGCCTGCGGGTTCGCGCTGATCAGCACCGTCGCGGCCGAGCGCTCCCGGGCCGCCTCCAGCGCCCCGCCCACGTACGGGGTGCGCCCGCTGGCGGCCAGGCCCACGGCCAGCGACCCCGGGACGATCCCGGCGGCGTCGGCCCGGCCCGACTCCCAGTCGTCCTCGATCCCCTCCACGGCCCGCGCCAGGGCCTCCCCGCCGCCCGCGTGGTGGGCCACCACCCACGAGGCGGGCACGCCGTAGGTCGGCGGCAGTTCGGCGGCGTCCTGGGCCGCGATCCGCCCCGAGGTGCCCGCGCCGAAGTAGTGGATGGCCGCCCCGCTCTCCAGGGCGGCCACCCCCAGCTCCACGGCCCGCGCCAGTTCCGGCAGGACCGCGCCCACCGCGCCGGGGACCGTGACGTCCTCGGCGTTGATCTGTCGCAGCACGTCCAGCGCCGGGAGCAGGTCGATGTCGTGGGTACCGGAGTTGCGGGCCTCCGTGGGCGCGCGCACGATCACGGCCGCACCGCCCCCGTTCTCCCCGGAGGGCAGCGGGGCGCCGGCCTCCCGAGGGGCGTCCCCGCCTTCCGGCCGGGTTCCGCGCCCGTCGTCGTGCACAGCGCTCTCCTGTTCGGTCCGCACCGGTGCCGTTCCTTTCCCTCGTTCGACCGTCCCGCCTCCGCCGTCGGCCGGAGCCGGGCGGCGGC
>NZ_QPFC01000027.1:0-7272 GCF_003427465.1 Nocardiopsis sp. TNDT3
GCGCGTGGCGGCACAGCGCCGCCCCGGCCGTTCCGGCCAGGTGCGGCAGGCGTTCGGTCCAGTCCAGGCACGAGCGCACCAGCGGGCGCTTTCCCCCGCGCGCCAGCGGTATCCGCTGCTCGGCGAACCAGGCCACCCCGGCCTCGGTGAGCGCGAACCCCGTGTCCTGGGTCAGCAGGCCCCGCCCCGTCATGGCCCGGGTGACGGCGCAGCCCAGCCCTCCGGCCAGGTGGTCGTAGCAGGTGCGCGCCCGCGCCAGGGCCCGGTCGGCGTGCACGGTGCGCAGGGTGCGCGGGCGCTGGTGGGCCGGGCCCGGGTCGGCGTGCGCGGCCAGGGCCTCCACCAGATGCGCCACCGCCTCGTCGGCCAGGCGCACGTAGCGGTGGCGGCCCTGGCGTTCCTGGGCGAGCAGACCGCCCTCGACCAGCCGGGTCAGGTGCTCGCTGACGGTGGAGGCACCCACACCGGTGTGGCGGGCCAGCTCCCCGGCGGTCCAGGCACGCCCGTCCAGCAGCGCCAGGCACACCCCGGCGCGGGTGGGGTCGGCCAGCAGGGCGGCCAGGGCGGCCAGGCGGGTGGCGTCGGGAGCGTGCATACCTCCAGGATGCGTCGTACACGGTGCGGCGGCGACCGAAACGTGGCGCGCGGCCGGTCCGCACGAACCGGCAGGCCGGAAAAGGGGCGGCGCCCCCACCCGCGGGTAGGTAAGGGGGGAGAGGTCACGCCCATGGACACCGGGCCCACAGGAGTGGCGCCTCCGACCCGGCCCCGCGACGAAGCCTCACGAGCGGCAGCGCACCGCCGTACCCGAACGCAGCGACCCCGTCGCCTCCAGGAGGAACTCCGTGAGCACCACCTCGATCACCACCACCGTCAAGCTCTCCATAAGCCAACCCAACGCCGAGGACGTCAAGGTGTTCTGGCGCCGGGACCACCCCGACCTCCTGGCCCTGGCCCTGGTCGACGTGGCGCCCGGAGTGACCCTGCACCTGCATGACGACAGCGGGGACCGCCCCTACCTGGACAAGCTGATCCAGACCCTGACCCAGGTACGCGACCGGATGTCCGAGAGGTCCGACGACCAGGACACCTGACCGCCGTGCCCGGGCGGGGCGCGGCGACGGTCCACCCGGGCACGGCGTACACGGGGGTCCGGACGGTCAGCGGGTGCCCGTCACCACGGTGGCCTCCCACTCCGGGCAGGAGACCACCTCACAGGCCAGACCGCCTCGGACGAAGGCCTCCCGCGCGGCCAGAACCTGCTCCTGACCCACCTCCACCAGCACCCGGCCGCCCGGAGCCAGCCACCGGCCGGCGTCGGCTGCCACACGGCGCAGCAGGTCCAGCCCGTCCTGTCCCCCGTCCAGGGCCCGCCGGTCCTCGTGCACGCGGGCCTCGGCGGGCAGCAGCGCGATCCGGTCGGTGGGGACGTAGGGCACGTTGGCGACCAGCACCTGGACGCGGCCGCGCAGATCCGGGGGCAGGGCGTCGTACAGGTCGCCCCGGTGCACCCGGTGCCCGGGCAGGTTGCGCCGGGCGCAGGCCACGCTGGCGGCGTCGATGTCGGCGGCGTGCAGGGTGATGTCGGCGCGGGTGTGCGCCAGGACCGCGCCCAGGGCCCCCGAACCGCAGCACAGGTCCACGGCCACGGCGCCGGGGGTGAGCAGGGCGCGGGCCTGGCGGGCCAGGAACTCGGTGCGCGGGCGGGGCACGAACACGCCCTCGTCCACGCGCACGCGCAGCCCGCAGAACAGGGCCCAGCCCAGGACGTGTTCGAGGGGCAGGCCGGCGCAGCGGCGCCGGACCATCCGATCCTGTTCGTCGGGGGTGCGCGCGGCGGAGGCGATCAGGTCCGCCTCCTGCTCGGCGAAGACGCAGCCCGCTTCGCGCAGACGGGCGACGAGGGCAGGGGAGACCGGGGAAGGTGGGGATGCCACGAGAGCCTTTCGACGAACTGTCGGGCGCTCCGGCTACGACGCGGGTGCGTGACCTCGCGGTGGGAACGCCCCTCCTGCGACAGCGGAGATCGTCCTCACCCCCTCGGTTGTGCGGTTCGGTGCCCCGGAACTCTACCCGACCGGGCCCGTCTCAGGAGTCGCGGGGCGGCACCGGCAGGCGTTGCAGGTCCTGGGCCAGCGTGAGGGGCCCGTCGAACTCGGCGGCGGCCTCGGCGAGGAAGCGGGCGTCGTCGCGGTCCTCGTAGCGTTCGGAGATGTGGGTGAGCACCAGGGTGCGCGCCCCGGCGCGCGCGGCCACGCGCCCGGCCTGGCGGGCGGTCAGGTGGCCGTAGGCGCGGGCCAGGTGCTCCTCGGTGTCCAGGTAGGTCGACTCGATCACCAGCATGTCGGCTCCGCGCGCGAGTTCGACCGCCTCCTCGCACTCGGCGGTGTCCATCACGAACGCCATGACCTGGCCCCGGCGCGGCCGCGCGCAGTCGGCCAGCTCCACGCGGCGCCCCTGGGCGGTGGTGACCGACCCCCGCCGCTGGAGTTCGCCGACCATGGGGCCGCGCACGCCGTGGGCGGCCAGCCGTTCGGGCAGCATCCGCCAGCCGTCCGGTTCGGCCAGCCGGTAGCCGTAGGCGGTGGTCGAGTGGCGCAGCGGCAGCGCGGTGACGCGCAGGTCCGACTCGCCCAGCAGACAGGAACCGGTGCCGCCGACCGGCTGGGGGAGTACGACGTCGGTGTCGTGGAAGGCGGTGGCGTGGCGCAGCCGCCGCCAGTAGCTCTGGCCGTCGGCGGGGTAGGCCACGCGCACGGTGTGGGGCACCCGGTCGCGGGCGATGCGCTGGATGGTGCCGGGCAGGCCCAGGCAGTGGTCGCCGTGGAAGTGGGTGACGCAGATGCGGGTGATGTCGGTGGCGGCCAGGCCCGCCAGGCGCATCTGGCGCTGGGTCCCCTCGCCGGGGTCGAACAGGACGCCGTGGGTGTCCCAGCGCAGGAAGTAGCCGTTGTGGTTGCGGCGGCGGGTGGGCACCGCGCTGGAGGTGCCCAGGACCACGAGTTCGCGTACGGACATGGGAGGGATCCTGCCACAGTGCGGGTCGGGGCCCCTGCCAGGAAACGTGCGGGTCCGCGCGTACCCGCGAGCGGGTGCCGTCCCTGCTCCCCGTCGCCCGGGAGAGGGGCCAGGACGTCGCCCCGGCCCGTCGGCGCCGACAGGGCCCGCGTGCCGCACGCGCTCACCGCCGACCGGCGGGCCGGGGGAGGGCCCCGCTTACCGGGGGCGGCCTTCGTCGCCGCCGGGACGGAGGGCCCTGGGGCCACGCGACGTTAGTACAGCCCTCGCTGTATCCATCGCGTTTTCGGGCCCCGGCCGGCAGTCCCCGAGGGCGCCGCCAACGAAACTCCGGGCTCCCCCGC
This sequence comes from Nocardiopsis sp. TNDT3, assembly GCF_003427465.1. NCBI lineage: Bacteria > Bacillati > Actinomycetota > Actinomycetes > Streptosporangiales > Nocardiopsidaceae > Nocardiopsis > Nocardiopsis sp. TNDT3. Next base: position 3,363 of record NZ_QPFC01000027.1, read on the forward strand.
CCTCTTTGTAGCAACACATGTAGTAACACCTTATAAGGTTCACTTATCGGAGGTGAGAACGCGGGGGTGTCTGGACCTTCATTGCGTGTGCGGATTGGCTTTACGTTAACTAATAACGTAATCAACGAAACGTTATTAGTTCCACCGGAGAGCCGACCTGCCAGGGCTCTGCGGTCAGGTGCCCCTGGCGGCCGTCAGTGACGGCCGCGACCTGGGGGAACGGCCCTGGTCGGGGTCCAGGACCAGCGCCGTGACGCCGCTGACGGTCTCGGGGCGTGAGCAGGATCGTGCGCTAAGCGCCCTGCACACAGGTCGGCCAGGCGTGGCCTCCTCGCCGTGACGGCGCCGCGGAAAAGCTCTCGCCCAACGACCACAGGCCCTGGCCAGACAAGGGCCGCGCACTGGGGTCAGGCACCCGCGGAGTCGAGCACCAGGCCCAGCGCGCTGAGCCCCGCACGGGAGGGTCAGGCGTCTCCGTTGAGCATGGCGGCGGTCAGGACGCCGCCGGCGACGCCCCAGCCGCCGTCGGCGACCTCCTCGACCAGCACGACGGTGGTGGGTCGGGCCCGCTCACCGTAGATCTCCACGTACAGGTCGGTGGTGCGCTCGACGAGTTTCTTCTTGTCCTCGGGGGTGATGGTGCCCGCGGGGACCTTGAAGTTGGCGAAAGGCATGGGTGTTCCTCCTTGGTTGGGTTCTCCCGTGATGCGGAAGCATGTGTCCGAGAACGTGTGGCCACGGTGCCGTTCTCGGTTGGTGTGGGCGTTGGCAGGTGCCGGCGCGGGGGTCAGCGGTTCGTCGGTGCCGAGCCGTTGGCGGGACCGCGCCCGGATCCGGGCGCACATGAGCGGCTCCACCTCGCAGCCGTCGCGGCTGGGGTCGCTGCGTGCGTCAACGGCTTGGGTCGGCGAGGGAGAAGCGGTCGGTGCCGCCCGGCCGGACGCCGGGGGCGACGGGGTGCGGCGTCCGACCGTGGCGTCACACCAGGCCCCCGTTGGCCCGGATGACCTGGCCGTTCACCCAGTGCCCTGCCGGGCTGGCGAGGAAGGCGACCACCTGGGCGATGTCCTGGGGGGTGCCCAGCCGCTCCAGGGGCGCCGCCTTGGCGAGCTGGTCGATCTGCTCGGGGGTCTTGCCTTCGAGGAACAGGTCCGTGGCCGTGGGGCCCGGGGCGACGGTGTTCATGGTGATGTCCCGCCCGCGCAGCTCGCGGGCGAGGATCAGCGTGACCGACTCGACGGCCGCCTTGCTCGCCGCATACGCACCGTAGGCAGGGAAGCTGGTGCCGACCACGGAGGTCGAGAAGCCCACGAACGAGCCGCCCGCGCGCAGTCGTCGGGCGGCCTGCTGGGCGACGACGAAAGCGCCACGGATGTTGGTGCGGTGTACGGCGTCGAGCACCGCCAGGTCGAGGTCGGCGATGGGCGACAGAGCGAGTCGGCCGGCGCAGTTCACCACGGCGTCCACCTCGCCGAACACCTGCTCGGCCCGGTCGAACAGCTCGGCGACCGCGTGCTCGTCCGCCACGTCCGCCCGCACCGAGACCGCCCGCCCGCCGGCGGCGGTGATCGCCGCCACCACCTCCTCGGCGGCGGCCGCGTCGCGGGCGTAGTTCACCACGACGGCGAGGCCGTCCTGGGCGAGTCTGAGGGAGACCGCTCGGCCGATGCCGCGTGATCCGCCGGTAACGACGGCGACACGCGCGTCCGGCGAAGGGGTGCTTGTGGTGTGGTCCGTAGTCATGTCCTCCACGGTGCACGCCGCCGACCGGGGGAACCAGGGGATCTCATCCCCTGTGTCGGCGTCCCGGCCGGACGCAGAATGGATGACATGGGTTCTGTGAGATACACCGAGCTGGGAGCTTTCCTGCGCTCGCGGCGTGAACGCATCCGTCCGGCCGATGTGGGACTTCCCCACGGGCTCCGCCGCCGGGTGCCCGGGCTGCGCCGCGAGGAGGTCGCCCAGCTCGCAGGCGCATCGGTGGACTACTACAACGAACTCGAACGCGGTGCCGGATCCCAGCCCTCCGAGCAGATGGTCGCCGCTCTGGCGAGGGCCCTGCGCCTGACCGCCGACGAGCGCGACTACCTCTACCACCTGGCCGACCGCCCGGTGCCCGCGCACGGCGGACCGGCCTCGCACGTCCACCCCGGCATGCTCGACCTGCTCATCCGTCTGACGTCGACACCCGCGCAGGTCATCACCGACCTGCACGTCACCCTCGTGCAGAACCCGCTGGCGATAGCGCTGCTCGGGGACCACTCCGGCCTCCGCGGCGCCCGGGCCAGCTTCGTCCACCGGTGGTTCACCGAGCCCGGCGCCCGGCAGATGTATCCCGAAGCCGACCACGAGGGCCAGTCCCGGGCCTTCGTCGCCGACCTGCGGGCAGCCGCCGCCAGACGAGGCGCCAAGGACACCGAAGCCCGTTCGATGATCAGCTCGCTGACCGACGCCTCCCCCGAATTCGCCGCCCTGTGGGCCGAACACGACGTGGCGTTCCGGCGCGACGACCGCAAACGCCTCAACCACCCCACGCTCGGCCTGATCGAGGTCAACTGCCTCCACCTGTTCAGCGAGGACGGCCGACAGCGGCTGCTCTGGTTCACCCCCGCGGTCGGCACCGACAGCGCCGACCTCCTTGACCTGCTCGCCGTTCTCGGTACCCAGGAAGTCACCGGACCGGCGCTCTGAGGACCCCCGACCGCGATCCCGGGGCCGTGCAGCGCCCCTCACCGTCCGGGTTGGAAACGGGCGGTGCGCAGCGACCGCGACACCCACCAGCCGACCACGCGGCGGGAGGACACACCGATCACGAACGCGGCGTAGACCCACCCGGCGGCCGTTGCCCCTTTCGGGCCTGCTTGGTTCGCTCCCGCTGGGTCCCCTCCGGAGGCGACGGGGCCCTCGGGGCGTGCGCATGCCGGCAGCGAACGCGGCCGGACCGGTGAACTACTGTTGCTTGCCATGGCGCACCCCCCGATCGGCCTCACCGCGGAGTTGGTCCGAGGTCTGCTGCTCGAACAGCACCCCGACCTCGCCGACCGCCCCCTGCACTCGGGATCGCGGGGCTGGGGAAACCAGATGTGGCGGCTGGGCGACGACCTCGCCGTCCGGCTGCCCTGGTCATGGCGGTCCACCAACGCGCTGATGCAGGGAGAGCTCCCCTGGCTGCCCGCGCTCGCCCCGCGCCTTCCCCTGCCGGTCCCGGTCCCGCTGCGGCTGGGCGTGCCCAGCCCCCGGTTCGAACGGCCCTGGATCGTCACCACCTGGGTACCGGGCACACCCGCCGACCTGGCCCCCGCCACGGACGCCGAACGGGCGGCCGAGGACCTGGCCGCCTTCCTGACCGCTCTGCACCAGCCCGCCCCCGACAACGCCCCCGCCAGCGGCAAGGGCGGCCCCCTCACCGACTGCGCTGAGCAGTTCCGCGAACAGTTCGCCTCGGCCACCGCGATGGGGCTGGTCGAGGATCCGGACGCCGTCCGCGCGATCTGGAGGAACGCCGTCGCCGCACCCGCGTGGCGGGGCCCCGCGCTGTGGCTGCACGGCGACCTGCACCCGGCCAACGTCCTGACCGCGGACGGCACCTTCTGCGGCGTGGTCGACTTCGGCGACCTGTCCACGGGCGACCCGGCCTGCGATCTGGCCGCCGCCTGGATCCTGCTGCCGGACGGCGCCGTCAGGCGCTTCTACCGCGCCTACCGGCCGACCCCGGACCCCGCGACCCTGCGCCGGGCCCGCGGGTGGGCCGTGCTGTGCGCCCTGGGCGGCCTCCTCGTCGGCGAGGCCGGGGTCCGCGGACGCGCGGGCGGCCACGCCAGCTGGGGGGCGCCCGCCCGCGCCGCGCTACGGCGCCTCACCAAGGGCTGAACAGGGCCCCGGCCTCGCCGACGAGGAGGCCGCCCAGGGC
>NZ_QPFC01000287.1:0-1817 GCF_003427465.1 Nocardiopsis sp. TNDT3
GCCGCCACGCGCGCCCGCGTGGCGGCGGTTCCGCCTCCGGGCCTGCCGCAACGGGTATTCTCCGGCGGCGAACCCACGATTTCGCCGGAGATGAAGTCCGCCATGAAACTGTCCGTTCCGCACGCCCTGGCCCCGGCCTGCGTGGGACTCGCACTGATCGCCAACGCATGCACCACAGAGGAGGTGGGTTCCTCGCAGGAGGACCGCGCAACCCAGCCGTCGGCCGAGGCCGAGCCCTTCGAGCCCGTGCTCGCACCCCGGCTGCTGTCCGAGATGGACCTGGACGACAAGATCGGCCAGCTCCTCGTCCTGACCGCGCAGGGCACCTCGGCCGCCGAGAACGCAGCCCAGATCGAGGCCTACCGGCCCGGCGGCCTCATCTACTTCGACGCCAACCTCACCGACGCCGAGCAGATCGCCACCATGTCGGCGGGCGTGCAGGACCTCGCCGCCGACCAGGGGCGGGGCGTTCCGCTGTTCGTCGGCATCGACCAGGAGCAGGGCCTGGTGGCCCGGCTGCCCGTGGGCACCCGCTTCCCCGACGCCATGGCCGTCGGCGCCACCCGCGACACCGAGCTGGCCGAGCTGCGCGCCTCCACCACCGCCGAGGAGCTCACCGCCCTGGGAGTCAACCTCAACTACGCGCCCGACGCCGACGTCAACACCGACCCCGGCAACCCGGTCATCGGCATCCGCTCCTTCGGATCCGACCCCGACCTGGTCGCGCAGATGGCCGTCGCCGAGTCGGACGCCTACTCCGGCGCCGGTGTGGTGTCGGTGGTCAAGCACTTCCCCGGGCACGGCGACACCGACGTGGACAGCCACAGCGGCCTGCCCGTCATCGACATGCCGCGCGAGCAGTGGGAGGCCGGGCACCTGCCGCCGTTCCGGGCGGCCATCGACGCCGACGTGGACGCCATCATGACCGCCCACGTGCTCATGCCGCAGCTGGACGGGAGCGAGGACCCCGAGCCCGCCACCATCTCCCCGGAGCTGATCGACGGCATCCTCCGCGACGAGCTGGGCTACGACGGCGTGGTGACCACCGACGCCCTCAACATGGAGGGTGTGCGCCAGCGCCACTCCGACGGCGAGATCGCCGTGCGCGTGCTGGAGGCGGGCGTGGACCAGCTGCTCATGCCGCCGGACCCCGCCGCCGCGGTGTCCGCGATCCGCGAGGCCGTCGAGCAGGGCCGCCTGACCGAGGAGCGCATCGACGAGTCCGTGCTGCGCGTCCTGGCGCTCAAGGAGAAGCGCGGGATCCTGGAGGCCGAACCGGTGGACGCGCAGGGCGCCGCGGCGGTCCTGGAGGACCCCGAGCACGCCGAGGCCGCCCAGCGCGTGGCGGACGCCTCCGCGACCCTGCTGCGCAACGAGGGCGACCTGCTGCCCCTGGCCGAGGGCAGCGGAGTCCGCGTCCAGGGGGTGGGCGCGGAGCAGATCGCGGCCGCGCTCACCGAGGCCGGGATCGACGTGGTGGAGAGCGGGGCCGACGCCGTGGTCGTGGGCACCGGGGGCGGCAGCGGGGCCTCGGAGCAGAGCGGCCTGGTCCAGGCCGCGCGCGCCGAGGGGCTGCCGGTGGTCGTGGTGTCCCAGGGCACGCCCTACGACCTGGCGGCCTTCCCGGAGGCGGAGGCGTTCGTGGCGGTGTACTCGTCCATGGACGTGTCGCGGGCGGCCGCCGCGCGGGTCGTCGCCGGACAGGTGAAGCCCTCCGGCAAGCTGCCGGTGGACATCCCCGCGGCCGACGTGGAGATCGGGACCGGGCTGACCACCTGACCGGCCGGGTTTCGCCGGGGGTTGAAACGGGCGGGGAA
>NZ_QPFC01000288.1:0-4427 GCF_003427465.1 Nocardiopsis sp. TNDT3
CCCTCGGGGGCACATCCCTGTGGGTGCGGTCGCCAGCGCCGAACGGGGAGGGCGGACGATACGCGGTTGCGCCCCGCGCGTGCGGCGGAGGCGGTAACGTGACGTTTCGTGCGTCTCGTCATCGCTCGGTGCAGTGTCGACTACGTCGGCCGCCTCACCGCCCACCTGCCCATGGCTCCCCGCCTGATCCTCATCAAGGCCGACGGGAGCGTGTCCATCCACGCCGACGACCGGGCGTTCAAACCGCTGAACTGGATGAACCCGCCCTGCAAGCTGCGCGAGGAGACCGTCGCCGACGGACCCGACGTGTGGACGGTCACCCACGGCAAGTCCGGTGAGAAGCTGGTGCTGACCGTCGAGGAGGTCATGCACGACTCCTCGCACGAGCTGGGCAAGGACCCCGGCCTGCAGAAGGACGGTGTGGAGGCCCACCTCCAGGAGCTGCTGGCCGAGCACATCACCACCCTCGGCGACGGCTACACCCTCATCCGCCGCGAGTACCCCACGGCGATCGGCCCGGTGGACATCCTGTGCCGGGACGGCGCCAACGCCACCGTCGCGGTGGAGCTCAAGCGCCGCGGCGACATCGACGGCGTCGAACAGCTCACCCGCTACCTGGAACTGCTCAACCGGGACCCGCAGCTCGCACCGGTGCGCGGCGTGTTCGCCGCCCAGGAGATCAAGCCGCAGGCCCGTGTGCTCGCCGAGGACCGCGGCATCGCCTGTGTGGTGCTGGACTACGACGAGCTGCGCGGGATCGAGCCGGACGTGCTCCGCCTGTTCTGAGCGGCCCCCTTCTCCTGACGGGCCCCGGGCGCGAGCGCGCGCCCGGGGCCCGTCCGCGTCCGCTCCGGGAGCCCCCGCTCCCGGGGCCGCCCCCTCCCTTGGTCGGGGTGGCGTCCTCCATCCGGAGGACACGGGTGCGACCCGGCGGCCGATACCCCGGGGGTCCCGCCCGCGGGAGAGTCGGTGGCATGAGCGAGACAGCGATCGAGGTCCACGGCCTCCGCAAGAAGTACGGCGACGACGAGGCCGTCGCCGGAGTCGACCTGAGCGTCCGGCGCGGCGAGGTCTTCGCCCTCCTCGGCCCCAACGGCGCGGGCAAGTCCACCACGGTCGAGATCCTGGAGGGCTTCCGTCGCCGCGACGACGGCACCGTCCGCGTACTGGGCGAGGACCCCGGCGCCGCCGGTCGCCGGTGGCGCTCGCGTATCGGGGTGGTGTGGCAGGGGGAGACGCTGATCCCCCAGCTGTCCGTGCGCGAGGTGGTCCGCCACTTCGCGGGCTACTACCCCGCCCCCCGCGACCCCGACGCGGTGGTCGACCTGGTCGGTCTGGGCGGGAAGTCCCGGGCGCGGGTCACGTCCCTGTCCGGCGGCCAGCGCCGCCGCCTGGACGTGGCCCTGGGCATCATCGGCAGGCCGGAACTGCTCTTCCTGGACGAGCCCACCACCGGCTTCGACCCCGGGGCCCGGCGCGACTTCTGGACGCTGATCGGCGACCTGGCCCGGGGCGGCACCACCATCGTCCTGACCACGCACTACCTGGAGGAGGCCGAGGCGCTCGCCGACCGCGTGTGCGTGGTCGCGCGCGGCAGGGTGCGCGCGCAGGGATCCCCCGCCACCCTGGGCGGGCGCGCCTCGGCCCGGGCCACCGTCGGCTGGACGGTCGACGGGCAGCGCCGCGAGACCCGCACCGACGAGCCCGCCCGGGTGGTGGGCGAGCTGTCCGCCCTGTTCTCCGGTGAGGTCCCGGGGTTGAGCGTGCACCGCCCCACCCTGGAGGACGTCTACCTGGGCCTGATCGGCGAGGAGGACCGGAACCGCGGGGAGGGCGACGGCAGGGACGGCCGCCCCGCCCAGAGGAAGGTGTCCGCGTGAGCACCGCGACCGACCGCACTCCCACGGACCCCGCCGTGCCGGCCCCCTCCGGACGCCTGCCCGGCGCGCTGCGCGTCGGGCTGTCCCGGGGCTGGCTGGAGATCCGCGAGTTCACGCACGAGTGGGAGAGCGTGATCTTCACCTTCTCCCTGCCCGCGCTGATCCTGGTCATGTTCTCGTCGATCTTCGACGGCATGTTCGACATGGGCATGCCCGCCGTGGACTACTACCTGCCGGGCCTGGTGGCGATGGGCCTGATGTCGGTCAGCTTCCAGCAGCTGGGCCTGGGCATCGCCAACGAGCGCGAGCGGGGCGGTCTGCGCCGCCTGCGCGGCACGCCGATGCCCCCGACCGCCTACTTCGTCGGCAAGACCGTGGTGGTGCTGTTCCTGGCCCTGGGCCAGCTGGTCCTGCTGCTGGGCGTGGCCGTCCTGCCCTTCGGGGCGCGCATGCCCGACGGGCCCGCCGCCTGGGCGACGCTCGGGTGGGTGTTCGTGCTGGGCACCGTCTCCTGCTCGCTGCTGGGCATCGCGGTCAGCTCCCTGGCCCGCAACGTCCGCTCCGCCTCCGGCATCGTGGTCGTGCCCTTCCTGATCCTGCAGTTCATCTCGGGGATCTTCGTGCCCGTCGTCGCCCTGCCCGACTGGGTGCTCGACGCCGCCGCGCTCTTCCCGCTGATGTGGATGGCGCAGGGCCTGCGCGCGGCGTTCTTCCCCGCCGAGATGGCCGCCCTCGAACCCGGCGGTTCGTGGGACCTGTCCGGGGTCGCCCTCGCGCTGGGCGTGTGGTGTGTGGTGGGCTTGGCGCTGGTACTGCTGACGTTCCGGTGGAAGACGCGGAAGGACGGGTGATCGCCGTGGCCGCACGGGCTCCGGGGGGCGGCCACGCCACGCCCGCGCCGTCCCCCGGGCCCGGCGACGCCCCGTCCGGGGAAGGCGCCCCGGCCGGGGAGGAGGGGCGCGACGAACGGCACGCCTGGGACCTGGGCGTGTGGTGGGACGTGTACTTCACCTCCGTGATGGCCGCCATGGCGGCCATCGCGCTGGTCACCAGCGACCCCTTCTGGCGGTGGCCGCTCGTGGGGCTCATGGCCGCGGTGACGGCCGTGTACTACCTGTTCGCCAGGCGGTTGGTGATGCGCGAGGAGCGGATCCGCCCGGCGGTCCTCATGGCCGTCCTGCTCGTGCTGTGCCTGCCCGCGGTGACGGTCAACCCCGCCCTGACCTTCCTGGTCGTGGCGGTGGCCCCTCTGTGCTTCATCACCTCCCCGGTCCCGGCCGCCGTCTCGACGGTAGGCGCGATCCTGCTGGTCCCGATGCCGCTGCGCGGCCTGCTCGGGCTGAGCGAGTGGGACGACATCGCCGTCAACCTCCTGATCAACGGCGTGATGGTGGGCTACACGCTGTGGTTCGGCGGCTGGCTGGGACGGATCATCGAGCAGAGCTACGAGCGGGCCAACCTGATCAGGGAACTGCGCGAGAGCCGCCTGGAGGTCGTGCGGCTGTCGGAGGAGACCGGGGCCATGGCCGAGCGCGAGCGCCTGGCCCGCGAGGTGCACGACACCCTGGCCCAGGGCTTCACCAGCATCGTCGCGCTGACCCAGGCGGTGGAGTCGGAGATGGACTCCGACCCGGAGCTGGCCCGGCGCCACCTCGCCCTGATGCGCGAGACCGCCGCCGAGAACCTCGCCGAGGCGCGGGCCATGGTGGCCGCCCGCCAGCCGGTGGGCCTGGACAGCCAGACCCTGGAGGCCGCCCTGGACAGGATCGCCTCCCGGCTGGGCGGCGAGCTCGGCGTCCCCGTGGACACCGAGGTGCTCGGCGCACCGGCCGCCCTGTCCAACGACCTGCAGATCTGTCTGCTGCGCACCGCGCAGGAGGCCCTGGCCAACGTCCGCAGGCACGCCCGGGCCGGGCACGTGCGGGTGGCCCTGGAGTACACGCGGGCCCCCGACGGGAGCCCCGGTCCGGTGGAGCTGACCGTCGCCGACGACGGCGTCGGCTTCGACCCCGGGCGGACCGCGCCCGGGAACGGGCTGGCGAACATGCGGCGCCGGGCCGACGACGCCGGAGGCGCCGTGGAGGTCGGCAGCGCCCCCGGGCGCGGCACCCGCGTCCGGATGTCGCTGCCCCTGCCCCCGCAGACCCCCCGAGGCGACGAGGAGTGCGCACCGTGATCCGTGTCCTGCTGGTCGACGACCACCCGGTGGTCCGCGAGGGTATCCGCGGCATGCTCGCCGCCGAGGCCGACCTCACCGTCGTGGGCGAGGCCGCCTCCGGCCCCGAGGCGGTCGTGCGGACGGCCGAACTGGAGCCGGACGTGGTGCTGATGGACCTGCGCATGCCCGGTGGAGACGGCGTGGAGGCCACCGGGCGCATCAGCGCCGAGCGGCCCGGCGCGCACGTGCTGGTGCTCACCACCTACGACACCGACGCCGACATCCTGCGCGCGGTGGAGGCGGGCGCCACCGGGTACCTGCTCAAGGACACGCCGCGCGCGGAGCTGGCCGAGGCCGTGCGCGCCGCGGCGCGCGGGGAGACCGTCCTG
>NZ_QPFC01000289.1:0-3292 GCF_003427465.1 Nocardiopsis sp. TNDT3
GCGGGCGGGGAACCGCCGCCGGAATCCGGAGAGCCCGCCCTCCCGAGACGCGCCCGCACAGCCGAGGGGCGTCCGCCGGAGCCGGGGCGCCCGCCCTCCGGTGGGACGCCCTCCAGGACCGGCGATGCCGCTGGAACCCTCCGGCCCGGGGGTCCCCGGGTTCCAGCGGGCCGACCGGGGCGGTGGGAAGGCACACGAGCGTCGCACCGGAGGACTACCGTGGCGGTGACCGGCGATCCGAGACGGGAAGCACACGTGAGCACCTGGGACGAACCGCTGAGCAGGGGGCCCCTCAGGGGCAAGACGGCCAAGGCCCTCGCCGAGAAGCTCGATCTGCACACCCTCGGCGACCTGCTGCGCTACTACCCGCGCCGCTACGACCGGCGCGGCGACCTGACCGATCTCGCGGCACTGCGCGAGGGCGAGGAGGTCACCGTGCAGGCCCGCGTCCTGGACGCCAAGCGGCGCACCGTGCCCGCGCGGCAGGGACGACGCCGCATGGACATGATGGAGGCCACCGTCACCGACGGCACCGGGCGCCTGCACCTGACCTTCTTCAACCGGGGCTCCTACCACCAGGGGGCCCTCGTCCCCGGGCGCCTGGCGATGTTCTCCGGCCGGGTCTCCACCTTCAAGGGCCGCCGCCAGCTCGACCACCCCCAGTACGAACTCCTCGACGAGGACGGCCACGAGGGCGAGCGGGCCCGGGCCTACGCAGAGGAGCTCATCCCCGTCTACCCGGCGGTCAAGGGCCTGGACTCCACCACCATCGCCCGCACCGTCGACATCGTCCTCGCCGACGTGGACAGCCTGCCCGACCCGCTGCCCCCCGAACTGCGCGAACGGCGCGGGCTCCTCGGCGTCGCCGACGCCCTGCGCCGGATCCACCGCCCCGCCGAGTGGTCCGACGTCGGCGCCGCCCGCCGCCGGTTGAAGTGGGACGAGGCCTTCGTCCTCCAGCTCGCGCTCGCCCAGCGGCGCCACCGCGCGGAGGACCTGCCGGCCAAGCCCCGGCCCGGCGCGGTCGGCGGTCTCCTGGACGCCTTCGACGCCCAGCTGCCCTTCACGCTCACCGAGGGCCAGCGGGAGGTCGGCGAACGCCTCGCCGAGCGGCTCGACGCCGCCCACCCCATGCACTGCCTGCTCCAGGGCGACGTCGGCGCGGGCAAGACCCTGGTCGCGCTGCGGGCCATGCTCCGGGTCGTGGACTCCGGCGGCCAGGCCGTCATGCTCGCGCCCACCGAGGTCCTGGCCCAGCAGCACCACCGGTCCATCAGCGCCATGCTCGGCGCGCTCGGCCGCGCCGGACAGATCGACGGCGCGGAGAACGCCACGCGGGTGGCGCTGCTCACCGGTTCCATGAACGCCGCCGCCCGCAGGGAGGCCCTGCTCGACGCGGCGTCCGGCGCCGCGGGGATCGTCGTGGGCACCCACGCCCTGCTCCAGGAGCACGTGTCCTTCGCCGACCTGGGGCTGGTGGTGGTCGACGAGCAGCACCGGTTCGGCGTGGAGCAGCGCGACGCCCTGCGGGAGAAGGCCGTGGACGGGCGCCCCCACGTGCTGGTCATGACGGCCACGCCCATCCCGCGCACCGTCGCGATGACCGTCTACGGCGACCTCGACGTGGTCGCGCTCACCCAGCTGCCCACCGGTCGCGCGCCCGTGTCCACGCACGTGGTGCCCGCGAGCGAGAAGCCGCACTTCCTGGCCAGGGCCTGGGAGCGCATCCGGGAGGAGGCGGGCGGCGGGCACCAGGCCTTCGTGGTCTGCCCGCGGATCGGCGACGACGCCAAGGAGGAGGCGGAGGAGGAGGTCGGCGCGGGCGACGGCGAGGAGGCCGCGGGCGCCCGGCCGCCCCTGGCGGTGCTCGACGTGGCGGCGCGGCTGCGGGAGGGGCCGCTCTCCGAACTGCGCGTGGAGGTCCTGCACGGCCGGATGGCGCCCGACGACAAGGACGCGGTGATGCGCCGGTTCTCGGCCGGGGACACCGACGCCGTCGTCTCCACCACCGTCATCGAGGTGGGCGTGGACGTGCCCAACGCCACAGTGATGGTCATCATGGACGCGGACCGCTTCGGCGTCTCGCAGCTGCACCAGCTGCGCGGCCGGGTCGGCCGGGGCCAACTGCCGGGGCTGTGCCTGCTGGTCACCGACGCCGAGGAGGGTTCCCCGGCGCGTGAACGGCTGGCCGCGGTGGCCGCGACCACCGACGGCTTCGAACTCTCCCGGGTGGACCTGGAGATGCGCCGCGAGGGCGACGTGCTGGGCGACTCGCAGTCCGGAGCCCGGTCCAGCCTGCGGATGCTCACCCTGCTCAAGGACGAGGAGCTCATCGGGGAGGCGCGCGAGGAGGCCACGGCCTACGTGGCGGCCGATCCCGGGCTGACCGGGCACCCGCCGCTGGCCCAGGCGCTGGAGACGCTGCTGCCCGAGGAACGTGCGGAGTACCTGGACAAGGCCTGAGCGGCCGGGGTGCCCGGTCGTCCACGGGCCGCGGCGTCGTCCACAGGCCGTGGTCGGACCTGGTGCGGCCCGCGCGCCGGGGCCTGACGTGGAAAGCGGGGGGTCCCCGGGCCGCCGGCCTCGTGCTGCCCGCGTACCGGGGCGCCCGCGCACCGGGGCGCCCGCGCACCCCGGCCGCTACCGTGGGGGCATGACCCGCATCATCGCCGGTACGGCCGGTGGACGGCGCATCTCCGTCCCCGAGGGCCGTAACACCCGCCCCACCAGCGACCGGGCCCGCGAGGCGCTGTTCTCCTCCGTGCAGTCCGACCTCGGCTCCCTCGACGGCGCCCGGGTGATGGACCTGTACGCGGGCTCGGGGGCCATCGGCCTGGAGGCCCTGTCCCGGGGCGCCGCGCACGCGCTGCTGGTGGAGGCCGACCGCCGGGCGGCCCAGGTGCTGCGGGACAACATCCAGACGCTCGGGCTCCCCGGGGCGCGCCTGGTCGCCGACCGCGTGGAACGGGTGGTCGGCGCGGACAACACCGGCGACCCCTACGACGTCGTCGTCGCCGACCCGCCCTACGCCGTCACCGACGCCGAGGTCGCCGGGGTGCTGGCCGACCTGGTCGGCCGCGGCTGGCTGGCCGAGGACGCCGTGGTCGTCGTCGAACGCTCCAAGCGCGGTGCCGAACCCTCCTGGCCCGAGGGCCTGGAACGCGACCGCAGCCGGGGGTACGGGGAGGCGGTTCTCTGGTACGCCCGCCCGTCGCCCACCACCACCCTCACCTGACGCCTGCGGCGCGGTACTTCCGTGCCCGTCGCCCACCACCACCCTCACCTGACGCCT
>NZ_QPFC01000290.1:0-19091 GCF_003427465.1 Nocardiopsis sp. TNDT3
GGGGGGGCCGCTCCCGTCCCCGCGACGCGGACCGTCACCGGCCGCCGCGGCACCGGAAGGGCTCCGGGAGCCCTGCGGCAGCGGCCCCGCACACGCGAACGGGCCGGTCCCCGAGGGGTAGCCGGCCCGTTTCGCGCGTGCGGCGCGTGTCAGACGTTGAAGCCCAGCATGCGCAGCTGGTCGCGCCCGTCGTCGGTGATCTTGTCCGGACCCCACGGCGGCATCCAGACCCAGTTGATCTTGACGTCGCGCTCGAACTCGTCCAGGGCGCTGGTGGCCTGGTCCTCGATCACGTCGGTCAGGGGGCACGCCGCGCTGGTCAGGGTCATGTCCAGCGTGATGGTGCTGTCGTCGGCGTTCACCCCGTACAGCAGGCCCAGGTCGACGACGTTCACGCCCAGCTCGGGGTCGATCACGTCCTTGAGCGCCTCGCTGATCTCCTCGACCAGCGCCTCCGCCTCCGGGGAGAGGGGAGCGCCCTCGACGGCCTCGGTCGTTGTCGTCTCGTTCTCGCTCATCAGACGGCTTCCTTCTCCAGGGACTGCGACACGGCGTCCTTCCAGGCCATCCACCCCAACAGGGCGCACTTGATCCGCGCGGGGTACTTGGACACGCCGACGAACGCCACGGCGTCCTCCAGCACGTCCTCGTCGGGCTCGCCCTTGCCCTTGGACTGCATCAGCTCGGTGAAGGCGTCCAGGGTGGTCATGCCCTCGGCGACGGTGCGGCCGATGAGCAGGTCGGTCAGCACCGAGGTGCTGGCCTGGCTGATCGAGCAGCCCATCCCCTCGTAGGAGACGTCGCTGACGACGGCCTCGCGGTCGAGGCCGCCGGAGCCCTCGGCGGGGGTCAGCGCCACCCGGAGCGTCACCTCGTCCCCGCAGGTGGGGTTGATGTGGTGCGCCTCCGCGTTGTGCGGATCGCGCAGGCCCTTGTGGTGCGGGTTGCGGTAGTGGTCCAGGATGATCTCCTGGTACATCGCGTCCAACTGCATGGTCAGGCTGTTCCTCGCTCTAGGGCCGGGTTCCGAAGAACTTCTGCGCGGCCCTGATGGCCTCCACGAGCGCGTCCACGTCCTCCCGCGTGTTGTACAGGTAGAAGGACGCGCGCGTGGTCGCGACGACGCCCAGCCTGCGGTGCAGCGGCCAGGCGCAGTGGTGGCCCACCCGGACCTCGACGCCCCGGTCGTCCAGGACCTGGCCCACGTCGTGCGGGTGGATGTCGTCCACGGCGAAGGACACGGCGCCGCCGCGGTCCACCGCCTCGGCGGGGCCGACGATCCGCACGCCCTCCAGGGCGCCGATCCGCTCCAGCGCGTACTCGGTCAGCGCGTGCTCGTGCTCGGCGACCCGCTCCATGCCCACGCGGGACAGGTAGTCGCAGGCCGCGGCCAGGCCGACGGCCTGCGGGGCCATCGGCACACCGGCCTCGAAGCGCTGGGGCGGGTCGGCCCAGGTGGAGTACTCCATGTGGACCACGCCGATCATGGAACCGCCGGTGATGAACGGCGGGATGGCCTCCAGCAGCTCCCGGCGCCCCCACAGCACCCCGATCCCGTTGGGACCGAGCATCTTGTGGCCGGAGAAGACCAGGAAGTCCACGCCCAGCGCGGCCACGTCGACCGGCATGTGCGGGACCGACTGGCAGGCGTCCAGCACGGTCAGCGCGCCGACCTCGCGGGCCCGGGCGACGATCTCCCCGACCGGGTTGACGGTGCCCAGCACGTTGGACTGGTGGCTGAACGCCACGACCTTGGTGCGCTCGTTGACCAGGTCGGCGATCCCCGACAGGTCCAGGCGCCCCTCGTCGGTCACCGGGAACCAGCGCAGGGTCGCCCCGGTGCGCTGGCACAGCTGCTGCCAGGGCACCAGGTTGGCGTGGTGCTCCATCTCGGTCACCACGACCTCGTCGCCGGGCCCCACCTGGAAGCGGCGCAGCTCCTCGTCGGCGGTCGCGGAGTTGCTCAGCGCGTAGGCCACCAGGTTGACGCCCTCGGTGGCGTTCTTGGTGAACACCACCTCCCCGGCGTCGGCCCCGATGAACCGGGCGATGGTCTCCCGGGCCGCCTCGTAGGCGTCGGTCGCCTCCTCCGCGAGCTGGTGCGCGCCACGGTGCACCGCCGCGTTGTGGCGTTCGTAGAACTCACGTTCGGCGTCGAGCACCTGACGGGGCTTCTGCGAGGTGGCCCCGGAGTCGAGGTACACCAGCGGCCGCCCGTCGCGGACGGTCCGGGAGAGGATCGGGAAGTCCTCCCGGATCGCCGCGACGTCGAGCGGGGCCGCCCCGGCCCGACCGAACTCGCGGACTGTGGTCATCGGTTACGCGCCCGCCTTCACGAAACGCTCGTAGCCCTCGGCCTCCAGCACGTCGGCCAGCTCCGGGCCGCCGGACTCGGCGACGCGGCCGCCCGCGAACACGTGCACGAAGTCGGGCTTCACGTAGTTGAGGATCCGGGTGTAGTGCGTGATGAGCATGACGCCCATCTCACCGCTCGCCTTGGCGCGGTTGACGCCCTCGGAGACGACCTTGAGCGCGTCGACGTCCAGGCCGGAGTCGGTCTCGTCCAGGATGGCGACCTTGGGCTTGAGCAGCTCCAGCTGGAGGATCTCGTGGCGCTTCTTCTCACCGCCGGAGAAACCCTCGTTGACGCCGCGGGCGGCGAAGGCCGGGTCGATGGACAGGTCCTTCATCGCTCCCTGGAGCTCCTTGGAGAACTGGCGGAGCTTGGGGGCCTCGCCGCGCACCGCGGTGACGGAGCTGCGCAGGAAGTTGGACATGGACACGCCCGGGACCTCGACCGGGTACTGCATGGCCAGGAACACGCCGGCGCGGGCGCGCTCGTCGACGCTCATCTCCAGGATGTTCTCGCCGTCGACGAGGACCTCGCCCTCGGTGATCTCGTAGCGCGGGTGGCCAGCGATCGCGTAGGCGAGGGTGGACTTGCCCGAGCCGTTGGGGCCCATGATGGCGTGGGTCTCACCGGAGTTGACGGTCAGGTCAACGCCCTTGAGGATCTCCTGCCGCTCGTCCTCGCCGATGAGGACGTCGGCGCGCAGGCCGCGGATTTCGAACTTGGTCATTTCAGGCCTCAGGAATTCTTCTCATCCAGCGAGACGAGCACGTCTTCGCCGTCGATCTTCACGTCGTAGGTGGGGACCGCCTGGGTCGCGGGCGGATTGATCGGCGCCCCCGAGCGCAGGTCGAAGCAGGAGCCGTGCAGCCAGCACTCGATGGTGCCGTCCTCGACCTCGCCCTCGGACAGGCGGACCTCGGCGTGCGAGCACACGTCCCGCACGGCGTACACCTCGCCCTCGCTGCGGACCAGGGCGATGGGTGTCTCGTCGTCGGTCTCGACCCCGAGGGCCCCCTCCTCGGGGATCTCGGAGAGCTCGGCGACCTTCACCCAGCGTCCGGCCTCACTCATGGGCGGCCAGCTTGCGCTCGACCTTGGCCATGATCTCCTCACGCAGCTCCTCGACCGGGATCCGGTTGATGAGCTCCAGGAAGTAGCCGCGGATGACCAGGCGCCGGGCCTCGTCCTCCGGGATGCCCCGGGAGCGCAGGTAGAACAGGTGGATGTCGTCGAGGCGACCGCTGGCGGCGGCGTGCCCGGCGCCCTCCACCTCACCGGTGAAGATCTCCAGGTTGGGCACCGAGTCCACACGGGTGTCGTCGGTGAGCTGGAGGTTGCGGTTGTGCTCGTAGGAGTCGGTGCCGGTGGTGCCCTCACCGATGATCACGTCGCCGATCCACACACCGTGGGCGTCCTTGCCGCTCAGCGCGCCCTTGTACTCCACCCGCGAGCGGGTGTTGGACATGTTGTGGTCGATGAGCGAGCGGTGCTCGTGGTGCTGGCCGTCGCCGGTGAAGTACAGCCCGTGGAGCTCGGCGTTGGCGCCGCGCCCCTTGTAGGCCACCTTCGGGGAGAGCCGGACCAGGTCGCCGCCCAGGGTGATCACGATCGACTTGAACGTGGCGTCCTTGGCCACCTGGGCGTTGTGCTGCGAGACGTCGACGGCGTCGCCGTCCCAGTCCTGGACGCTGATCAGCGTCAGGCGCGCGCCCTCGCCGACGTGGATGTCCACGCTGCCCGCGCGCACGCCCGTGCCGGTCTGGTTGAGGACCACGACCGCCTCGGCCAGCGGCTTGACGTCCAGGACGAACTGGTCGTAGCGCGTGCCGCCCTGGGCCTGGCGGTTGACGGTGATCGGCCGCTCCAGGGCCGCGCCCTGCGCGACCGTGATGACCGTGGCCTCCTCGAAGGAGGTGTAGGCCTGGGCGGTGACGCGGTCGGCGGGGAACCCGGCGGTGCCGAGCCGCGCGTCGCCGCGGCCGACCGTCTCGACGGTGGCGCCCTCGGGGGCGTCCACGTCGAGCTTGTCGGTGCCGTCGGCGACGGCGCTGCCGTCGTGCAGGCCCTTGAGGCGGCGGATCGGAGTGAAGCGCCACTCCTCCTCGCGGCCGCCGGGGACGGGGAAGTCGTTCACGTCGAAGGACCCGTGGGTGGCCAACTTGGAGAACGGGATCTCCCCCAGGCCGTGGCTGTGGGCCTTGGGTTCGGTGCTCGGGCTGGTCAACTTAACCAACCGCTCCTTCCATCTGAAGCTCGATCAGCCGGTTCAGTTCCAGCGCGTACTCCATGGGCAGCTCGCGCGCGATGGGCTCGACGAACCCGCGCACGATCATGGCCATGGCCTCGTCCTCGTCCATGCCCCGGCTCATCAGGTAGAAGAGCTGGTCCTCACTGACCTTGGAGACGGTCGCCTCGTGCGCGAGCTCGGCGTCGTCCTCGCGCAGGTCGTTGTAGGGGTAGGTGTCCGAACGGCTGATGGTGTCGATCAGCAGCGCGTCGCACTTGACCGAGGACTTGGCGTGGTCGGCGCCCTCCTGCACCTGCACCAGTCCCCGGTAGGAGGCGCGGCCCCCGCCGCGTGCCACCGACTTGGAGATGATGGTGGAGGAGGTGTTGGGCGCGCAGTGCACCATCTTGGACCCGGTGTCCTGGTGCTGGCCCTCGCCCGCGAAGGCGATGGACAGGGTCTCGCCCTTGGCGTGCTCGCCCATCAGGTAGACGGCCGGGTACTTCATGGTGACCTGGGAGCCGATGTTGCCGTCGATCCACTCCATGGTCGCGCCCTCTTCGGCCACGGCGCGCTTGGTGACCAGGTTGAAGACGTTGTTGGACCAGTTCTGGATGGTCGTGTAACGGCAGCGGGCGTTCTTCTTGACGATGATCTCCACGACCGCGGAGTGCAGCGAGTCCGACTTGTAGATCGGCGCGGTGCAGCCCTCGACGTAGTGGACGTAGGCGCCCTCGTCGACGATGATCAGGGTCCGCTCGAACTGGCCCATGTTCTCGGTGTTGATCCGGAAGTAGGCCTGGAGCGGGATCTCCACGTGCACGTTCTTGGGCACGTAGATGAACGACCCGCCGCTCCACACGGCGGTGTTGAGCGCGGCGAACTTGTTGTCGCCGGCCGGGATCACGGAGCCGAAGTACTCCTCGAAGATCTCCGGGTGCTCCTTGAGGGCGGTGTCGGTGTCCAGGAAGATGACACCCTGCTCCTCCAGGTCCTCGCGGATCTGGTGGTAGACGACCTCGGACTCGTACTGCGCGGCGACACCGGCGACCAGGCGCTGCTTCTCCGCCTCGGGGATGCCCAGCCTGTCGTAGGTGTTCTTGATGTCCTCGGGCAGGTCCTCCCAGGAGGTGGCCTGCTTCTCCGTGGACCGCACGAAGTACTTGATGTTGTCGAAGTCGATCTTGGACAGGTCCGCGCCCCAGTTGGGCATGGGCTTCTTGTCGAAGAGCCGTAGGGACTTGAGGCGGAGCTTGGTCATCCACTCCGGCTCGTCCTTCTTGGCGGAGATGTCGCGGACGACCTCTTCGTTGAGACCGCGGCGGGCCGAGGCCCCGGCCGCGTCGGAGTCGGCCCAGCCGTACTCGTATGTTCCGATCCCCTCGAGCTCGGGATGCGCGATAGACGTCATGCGCGGACTCCTCCTGGACTCAGACGTCCTTGTGGTGAACTGAGCCGTCCGCCGCCTGGCGGATGGCCTTGGCCGCGGGGGTGCCGTCCTCCCCGCTCGCCGCGTCGCCCCGGGGGGTGACGTGGGTGGTGCACACACCGTCGCCGTGGGCGATGGTGGCCAGCCTGCGCACCGGGGTGCCCAGCAGCCGCGCGAAGGCCTCGATCTCGGCCTCACAGAGTTGCGGGAACTCGGCGGCCACGTGCGCGACGGGGCAGTGGTGCTGGCACAACTGGTCGCCGCCGCCGGGCGCGGGCGCCCGGCCCGCGGTGGCGGCGTAGCCGTCGTTGGAGAGGGCCTCGGCCAGCAGCCGGACGCGTTGCTTCGCGGGAACCGCGTCCAGCAGGGGCTTGTAGCGCCGCTCCAGGTCGGCGACCTGACTGCGCGCGAACTCGCCCACGGCTCCGGGACCGGCCGTGTCGGCCAGGAAGCGGAGCGCGCTGGTGGCGAGGTCGTCGTA
Source organism: Nocardiopsis sp. TNDT3 (assembly GCF_003427465.1). Taxonomy (NCBI): domain Bacteria; kingdom Bacillati; phylum Actinomycetota; class Actinomycetes; order Streptosporangiales; family Nocardiopsidaceae; genus Nocardiopsis; species Nocardiopsis sp. TNDT3. The sequence goes on from NZ_QPFC01000290.1 coordinate 6,491, forward strand.
GGCGTGGACGAAGGCGTCGCGTCCGGCCTCGGTGATGGCGAAGACGCGCGCCGGGCGGCCCCGGCGGCGTCGCCCGCCGTGGGGCCGGGCGTCGCGGGCCTCGACCATGCCCTCGCTGGTCAGGTTGTCGAGGTGGCGGCGGATGGCCGCCGGGGTGAGCCCGAGCCGCTCTCCCAGGGCGGAGGCGGTGATCGGGCCCTTCTCCAGGATGAGCCGCGCGACCCGTGCGCGGGTGCCGGTCTCGGCCCCGCGCTCCGTTCCGGCCAGGGGACGGGTCACACTGGACGCCTCGGACACAGTCTTCCCCTCCCTCTCTGACGCGGCCCTCTGGTTTTGACAACATCAGTGTGGCGTAAATAAGTCCGCCGAGGCAAACCCGACCCCATGGACTTGGTCACCAAGGACAGGCTTGCCTTACAGGGGGTTCACGCACCGGCAACCTCGCGGACACGAACAAGGACGGGCCCGCGATCCTTCCCGACGACCATATTCCGAGACCGCCGTATCGGCATCCGGACGGGAGTGTTCGGCGCGCCGCCGGGCCCCGGGCGCCCCGGCCGGGGCGGTGAAGCCCTCCGCCGGGCCGCACGTAGACTCAGGGCCCATGGACACAGCCGCGGTCGAGGTCGTCGACCTGGTCAAGCGCTACGGCGCCACCACCGCAGTCACCGGCCTCACCTTCAGCGCGCGCCGGGGCGCGGTGACGGCTCTGCTCGGTCCCAACGGAGCGGGCAAGACGAGCACCATCGAGATCTGCGAGGGCTTCCGCCGCGCCGACGGCGGACGGGTGCGGGTGCTGGGCCTGGACCCCGTGGCCGACTCCGGCGCCCTCAAACCCCGCGTCGGGGTGATGCCCCAGTCCGGGGGCGTGCCCACCGGCGCCCGCGCCGCCGAGTGGCTGCGGCTGATGGCCTCCTTCCACGTCCGGCCGATCGAGCCCCGCCTGCTGCTGGAGCGGCTGGGCCTGACCTCGGTGGCCACCACGCCCTTCCGCCGCCTGTCCGGCGGCCAGCAGCAGCGCCTGTCCCTGGCCTGCGCCGTGGTCGGCCGCCCCGAACTGGTCTTCCTGGACGAGCCGACCGCGGGCCTGGACCCGCAGGCGCGCATGGCCACCTGGGACCTGGTGGCGGCCCTGCGCGAGGCGGGCGTGGCGGTGATCCTGACCACGCACTACATGGAGGAGGCCGAGCGGCTGGCCGACCACGTGGTCATCATCGACCGCGGCGCCGTGGTCGCCGAGGGCACCCCGGCCGAGCTGACCGGGGAGCGCAGGGAGGTCTGCTTCTCCGCCGAGGCCCCGGTGGACACCGCCCTGCTGGAGGCCGCCCTGCCCGAGGGCAGCCGGGTGGAGGCCCAGGGCCCGGCCGACGGCCGCCGCGAGTACGCGGTCTTCCCCGGCGGCGGGGGCGCGCCCGGACCGGAGTTCCTGGCCACGGTCACCGCCTGGTGCGCCTCGGCCGGAGTCCTGGCCGAGGACCTGCGCGTGCGGCGGCGTACCCTCGAAGACGTCTTCCTCGAACTCACCGGCAGGGAACTGCGCGACTGATGCACGAGCACACCTCCACCGCCTCCGCGCGGGCGACCGCCGACGCGCCCGCTCCCGGAGGCGACGACGCCTCGCTGTTCACCCCCGCGCCCGGGGCCGCGCCGATGTGGCGGATGGTCGCCGCGCAGGCCGGGATGGAGCTGCGGGTCATGCTGCGCCACGGCGAGCAGTTCCTGCTCACCATGGTGATCCCCGTGCTGCTGCTGGTGGGCTTCAGCCTCACCTCGGTGCTGGACGTGGGCGAGGGGGCGCGGGTGGACGCGCTCACGCCCGGCGTGCTGGCGCTGGCGGTGATGTCCACGTCGTTCACGGGCCTGGCCATCGGCACCGGCTTCGAACGCCGCTACGGGGTGCTCAAGCGGCTGGGGGCGACCCCGCTGTCGCGCTTCGGCCTGCTGGCCGCCAAGACCCTGGCCGTGCTGGGCGTGCAGGCGATCCAGACGGTGGTGCTGTGCGCGGTGGCGTTGGCGCTGGGCTGGTCGCCCGCGGTGAGCCCGGCGGGCGTGCTGGCGGCCGTGGCGCTGGTGCTGCTGGCCACCGCCGCGTTCAGCTCGCTGGCCCTGCTGATGGCGGGCACGCTGCGGGCCGAGGCGACCCTGGCCGGGGCCAACCTGGTGTACGTGCTGCTGCTGGGCCTGGGCGGGGTCCTCTTCCCGGTCAGCAGCTTCCCCGGACCGCTGGAGCAGGCGGCGTCGGCTCTGCCGATCACGGCGCTCAGCTCGGGGCTGCGCACGGTCCTGGCCGACGGTTCCCTGCCGGGCCCCGGCGCGTTCGCGGTGCTGGCCGTGTGGGCGCTGGTCTGCGGCGTCCTGGCCAGCCGCCTCTTCCGCTGGGAGTGACCCCGGGCGGGGTCAGCCCAGGGGCAGCAGGCGCCACTGCTGGTGGGCGTGGCCGCCGTCGGGCGCCTGGGCGACCCTGGTGCCGTTGTCGGGGGCGCCGCCCTGCGCCTCCAGTGCCTGGCCGGTGGCCCGGTTGACCAGGCGGACCACGCCCGGCCCCACCTCGATGAGCGACCAGTGCTGGTTGGGCGAGCCGGTGCGGGTGAGCAGTGCCGCGCCTGGCTGCGCGGCCGGGTCGGCGGGGATCTCCAGGAGCTTGCCGCTGCCCACGCCCTCGATCTCGTAGAAGCCCCCGTCCACGGGGATGAAGCGCCACTGCTGGTTGGTCTGGTCGTGGCGGTCCCACAGGTGGATGTACGCGCCGTTGGCGGTGGACGTGCCCGCGACGTCCATGACGCGGCCGCCGTGGACGCTCTGGACCGCGTAGACGAGCGCGGGGTCCAGGCCCGCGGGGTGGACGACCTCCTCCTCCGACGGCTCCTCGGCGGGCTCCTCGGACTCGGGGGCTCCGGGCGGCTGGACCAGGATGCCCGAGGCCGTGGTCATCTCCGGCTCCTCGGACCGGTCGCCTCCGGACACGAGCAGGCCGCCGGTGTAGCCGCCGACGAGGGCCACCAACAGCAGGGCCAGGGCTCCGGCCAGGAGCGGCCAGCGGGGGACGTACCGTTCGTGGGCGCGGGGGGAACGGGCACGGCGTCGGGACATCGAGGACACTCCAGCGGGGTGCGGGCGGGGGCCGCGTCGTTCCACGGCCCGGACCATTTCACACCACTTTGCCGGTTTGTTGCACGTTCGCCCGCCAGTGGTGGGGGCTCGATAGGGTCCGGGCATGGAAGCGATCGGAGTCCCCTGGTTCATCGCGGTCCGCTACCTCGGCCCGCCGTTGTTCCTGCTCGCCGCGGGCGGCGCCCTGGTGCTGCGGCGGCGGCCCGCCCGGCCCGGACTGGTGTGGGCCGCGCTGCTGGTGAACCTGCTCGCGGCGGCGCTGCCGTTCCTGTGGATCGGGGTGCAGGTCCTGACCGGCCGGGCGGACCAGACGGTGCACGGGCTGGTCATGACGCTGGCGCAGCCCGCGGTGGCCGTGGCGGCCTGGGGACTGCTGCTGGCCGCGGTCGTGGCCCGGCCCCCGGGAGCGGACCGGGCCGGGGCCGTGCGGCCCGCGAGGGGCCCGGACCGGGCGGACCGGAGCCGGGCGCGGACCGGGGACGGCGGGGAGCCGGAGAGGGCCCCCGAAAACGTAGGATGACTTCCCATGAGCACTCCGTCCCGGCCCCAGGCAGCGTTCTCCCCGCTCCGAGCGGTGGAGGCGGTGCCTCCGGTCTGGCTGGTGATGGTCGGCATCGTCTCGGTGCAGACCGGCGCCGGGGTGGCCAAGAACCTCTTCGACGTGCTGCCCCCGGCCGCGGTCGTGTGGCTGCGGCTGCTGACCTCGGCGGTGCTCCTGGTCCTGGTGGCGCGGCCGGTGCTCAGGGCGCGCTCGCGCGGCGACTGGCTGGTGGTGGTCGGCTACGGCGTCGCGCTGGCGATGATGAACTTCCTCATCTACCAGGCCTTCGCGCGCATCCCGCTGGGGATCGCGGTCACCATCGAGTACCTGGGGCCGCTGGCCATCGCCATCCTGGGGTCGCGTCGCCGGATCGACCTGGTGTGGGCGGGCCTGGCCGGGCTGGGCGTGGTCGCGCTGGGGCTGGAGTCGGGCTCGATGGACCCGCTGGGCATCCTGTTCGCCGTGCTGGCGGCGGTGGCCTGGGCGGGCTACATCCTGCTCAGCGCGTCGACGGGCCAGCGGTTCAGCGGCACGTCCGGCCTGGCGATCGCCAGCGTGGTCGGCGTGGTCGTCATGGCGCCGGTCGGGGTGTACCAGGGTGGCGCGGCCCTGCTGGACTGGCGCCTGCTGCTGTTCGGCCTGGTGGTCGGCGTGCTGTCCTCGGTGGTGCCCTACACGCTGGAGCTGACCGCGCTGCGCCGGATGCCGCCGCGCGTGTTCGGGGTGCTGATGAGCCTCCAGCCCGCCGCCGCGGCGCTGGTGGGCCTGGTGGTGCTGGGTGAACTCCTGACCGTGTGGCAGTGGTTCGCGGTGGCCTGCGTGATCGTGGCCAGCGCGGGTTCCACCCGCACCTCGGCCCGCGACCGCGGGGACGGCCCCGAGTCCGACGGCGCGTCCGCCCGGCCGCCCCGGCGGGGTCCCGAGGAGCGGTAGGCGGGCGGGGTCCGCGACCGCCGTGTCCGCGAGGCGCCCGTCGGGGCGGCCCGTACGGGAAGACTCGGACAGGAGTTTCGCTACTCCGTGTTTCCGATTAGACACAAATGGTTATCTGTCCTGGTGGGTCGGCCAAACGGCACGATCACTCGCACTCGAAGGGAAAGCCATGCGCACCACCGCCAAGATGATGATGACCGCCCTGTTCACCGCCGGCCTGCTCGGCATGGGGTTCGGGACCGCCTCCGCGGGCGAGAACGACACCGACGTCTACCAGGCGTGCGTGCAGGAGCAGGGCTTTCTCGGTCTGATCAACCTGGACCTGGACCTGCTCAACCAGTGCATCTCCAACCACGTCGGCTAGGACCGCGCCGACCGGTCATCGGAGGCGGGCCCTCCCGAACCGACGAGCCCCGGGATCGGGCCGATCGGGAGGACGGATCCCGCCGCCGCGGAGGGGGCGTCCACGCGTGGGCGCCCCCTCCCCCTGTGCCGAACGGCGGCGTCGGCCCAGGTGGGAGACTGCGCGGGGGGGTGGACTCAGGTTCCCGCGACCATGTACTACAGTCTGTCGTATGTCTGATTCCCCGGCCTCCGCGGTGCTGGCCGCGAACTCGGTCCCCCCGCTCGCGGCGGAGGACATCTCCCTTCTCGGATTCCCCCTGTGGGGCTGGCAGATCGCCGTCGCGACCGCGGGAGTACTCGCTCTGGTGCTGCTCGCGCGCACGATCTGGACACCCACGCAGCGGTCTCTGCGGGCCTGGGCGCTCGGCAACATCGTCGTCAACGCCGGAATCGCCGTCACCGGCGCCACCGTGCGCGTCACCTCCTCGGGCCTGGGCTGCTCGGAGTGGCCCAAGTGCACGCCGGAGAGCTTCGTGCCCATCGACACCGGGCACGCCGCGCTCAACGCGGCCATCGAGTTCGGCAACCGGACGCTCACCTTCGTCGTGCTGGCGGTCGCCGTCATCACCTTCGTCGCGGTCATGCGGATGAGCCCGCGCCGCCCCGACCTGGTCCGGCTGGCCGTCATCGTGCCGTTCGGCGTCCTGGGCCAGGGCGTGGTCGGCGGCGTCACCGTGTGGACCGACCTGCACCCCGCCTCGGTGGCCGCGCACTTCCTGCTGTCCATGGTGATGGTCTTCATCACGGTCGCCCTGTACGTGCGCTGCCAGGAGCCCGAGGGCAAGCCCCAGGTGTCCGCGGGGCCCATGCTGCACGCCCTGAGCGTCGGACTGGTCGTGGTCGGCTTCGTCCTGCTGGTCGCCGGGACCGTCGTCACCGGCACCGGCCCGCACGGCGGCGACGCCGCGGCCCCCCGCTGGGGGTTCGACCTGGCGGCGGTCACCCGCCTGCACTCCGCGCTGGCCTGGCTCACCACGGCCGGGGCCGTGCTGGCCACGGTCATCGCCTTCCGCGGCGGCGCCCGGCGGCCGGTCCGCATGAGCAGCGTGTTCCTGCTGGCCACCGTCGTCCTCCAGGGCGTCGTGGGCTACACCCAGTACGCCCTGGAACTGCCCGAGGCCCTGGTGGTCCTGCACGTCCTGGGCTCGGCCCTGACCTGGGTCGCGATCTCCCGTCTGTACTTCTCCACCACGCGCCTGGTCCCGCCGGGTCAGGAGCTCAGCGAGGACCCTGCTGACCGTGACGGGGAACGTAGTCCTGCTGTGCCCGCGCCTGGGCGATGACGTGGGCGAAGTCGGCCCGGCGCAGGAAGCCGGAGTCGGTGGGGTTCTCCGCCCAGCCCGGGGCGACCGGCTGGGGCATCCGCCCCAGGAAGGCGTCCCGGGCCACGTGCATCAGCGCCAGGAACGAGTCCCGGTGGACCTTCCAGTCGGGCGCGGGCAGCCCGGCGTCCAGCCTGCGGTGCAGCAGCGCGAGCTCGGTGGCGGCGAGCTGGTACTCGCGCATCGCCTCGCGGCCCCTGCGGCCGGCGTTGCGCGCCGCCCACTCCCTGGCCCGGCGGCGCCCCTGCAGTGAGCTGAGCATGGCGATGTCGGACGGGGTGACCAGGCCGGTGGAGACGTAGGGCGGCAGGTACCGGGCGATCGCGCCGATCTGCCGGTGGCGGTCGCGGGTGGCCAGCGCCAGGACCGCCATGAGCACGCCGAAGAGCACCATGTAGGCGACGGCCAGGCCGGACCAGCCGAAGTAGGTGGACCCGTTCCACATGCCGTGCAGCAGCACCGCCGCGGCCCACCCGGCGACGGGGGCCAGCAGGCGCAGGGCCCCGGAGCGCATGGCGGCGTAGGCCACGCCGATGCCGATCATCGCGGTGTAGACCGGGTGCCCGAACGGGGCGATCAGCCCCCGGATGGCGAAGGTGGCCACCAGGGTCCCGTCGAAGAACGCGCTGAGGAAGTACAGGATGTTCTCGGTGAAGGCGAAGCCGGTGGCGACCATCCCCGCGTAGATCACCCCGTCGGTGAAGGTGTCCAGCTCGTGGCGGCGCCGCCAGAGCAGGATGAGCAGCACCACGCCCTTGGCGCTCTCCTCCACCAGCGGCGCCACCGCCGCCGTGCCCAGGAAGTCGCCCAGGTCGCGGCCGAACAGCGGAACCGTGACGTGGGCCAGGCCCCAGCTGTTGAGCAGCAGGGAGACCACCACGGCCACGCCCGCGCCCCAGGCGAAGGCGAAGAACAGCACCCATCCGGGCTCGGGCTCGATCCGGTCGAGCATGAGGATGAGCGGCACGAGGATGCACACGGGGATGACCGCGGCGACGAGGCTGACGGCGAAGCCGAGCCCTCCGTCGATCCCGGCGGCCGCTCCCCCGGCCAGGGCGAGCAGCCACAGGTAGACCAGCATCCCGATCATGCAGACCACGCTGACGGTGGTGCCCAGGATGAGGGTCATCGAGTAGCGCGAGCGTCGGCCCTGGAGGATGGCCTTGCTGTCGAGACGGGGCATGGGCACCGATCGTAGCGGGAACCGGGCCGACCACGGCTTTCGCCCCCGGCCGACCGCCGGGAGGGCCGCGCGGGCCCCGACCGGTGACGGCCAGGGCGCCCGTGGGCGGCTCCCGGACGGGACACCGCCCGCGGGCGCGGGCGGCCTCAGCCCAGGAGGCCCGCGATCAGGGGGTCGACGGTGACCGCCACGAACAGCAGCGCCAGGTAGGCGTTGGACAGGTGGAAGAAGCCCATCGTCTTGAGCTGCGCGCCGGTCACGCCCGCGCGGGAGCGGTTGAGCAGGCGGTGCGCCTGGACGACCAGCAGCGCGCCCAGGGCGACGGCGACCGCGCCGTAGAACCAGGTGGTGCCCGCCACCGGCCAGAACAGCACCGACACGATCGCGGTGGCCCAGCTGTAGAGCACGCACTCCAGCAGCACCCGGCGGTCGGTGGCGACCACGGGCAGCATCGGCACCTTGGCCTGCGCGTAGTCCTCCTTGTAGCGCATGGCCAGCGTCCAGGTGTGCGGCGGCGTCCAGAAGAACACCACCAGGAACAGGACGAACGGGGCCCAGTCAAGGCTGTTGGTCACCGCGGCCCAGCCGATGAGCACCGGCATGCACCCGGCGATGCCGCCCCACACCACGTTCTGCGCGGTGCGCCGCTTGAGCAGCAGCGTGTACACGAAGATGTAGAACAGGATCGCGAAGACCGACAGCACGGCCGAGAGCACGTTCACCAGCAGGGCGAACCCGACGGTGGAGCCGACGGCCAGCACCAGGCCGTAGACGAGGGCTCCGCGCGGGGTGACCAGGTCCATCGCGCCGGGGCGCTGGCGGGTGCGACGCATCTCACGGTCGATGTCGCGGTCGATGTAGCAGTTCATCGCGTTCGCGCTGGCCGCCGACATGGTGCCGAACACCAGGGTGGCGACCGCGGTCCACAGCGGCGGCACGCCCCCGGCCGCGACGAACATCACCGGGATGGTGGTGATGAGCAGCAGCTCGATGACGCGCGGCTTGGAAAGGGCGACGTAGGCGCGGACGTGGGCGCCCAGCGAGGCCCTGCGGGGGGCCTGGGGCTGGTCGCCGTGCGGGTTCGTCCGCGGGGCGCGGTTGGTGAGGGCCATCAGTACCCGGTCCTCACGGCCGGACGGTTCTCTCGCGTCCCCCCGGGGGCCACCGGCTCGGTTTCAGACACGCGGATACCTCGACAACTCTAGGGGTTTCGACACTGCTCGCCACGCGGGGGCCGGCGGACCGACAAAGCGTCTGGATCGGCGGAAACCCCGTCAACGACATACTGTAGTACTTCCTCGCGCGCGCCTGAGACCAGCCCCCTCACAAGGAAAACCGCTGGTCCTCGGGCCTGGGTGCGTACGGTGGTCCGCCGGGTGTACTGAAGGGTCGCACAGGCTCCGACGCGCTTCCAGCCCGCCACGCACCGCCCGCGGCCCCCGCCCCGCGGCGCGCGGTCGGCGGCACGCGCCGCCGACGGCCGCCCGGGAGGCGCTCCCCGCACCCCTACCGGTCGGTAATGAGAGGTGTCGGGCAACGACATCCCGGGTAGCGGACGATAGGCTCGATCGTGGCCGAATCCGTCGTGGTCTCCAGCCCGCGGCGGCCGTCGCCCGGGGACGCCGCGTCCGCGCCCTGAACAGCCGCGGGTGCGCGTTCCCGCAGTGCTCGGCCCCGCCCGCACGGCGGGCCGCCCGGGTCCCGGCGGCGGTTCGAGAACGAACGCAACCGACACACCCCGCGCTCCGGCCGACGGGCGCGGGGGGTGCCCGAGAAGGAGAACGAAAGTCCGTGAACGCCCACACCCCGCAAACCCTGGAGTGGTCGGACCTCGACCTCCGCGCCGTCAACACGGTCCGGGCCCTGGCGATGGACGCGGTCGAGAAGTCGGGTAACGGACACCCCGGCACCGCGATGAGCCTGGCGCCAGCCGCCTACCTGCTCTTCCAGAAGATCATGCGCCACGACCCCTCGGACCCCGAGTGGACGGGCCGGGACCGCTTCGTGCTGTCGATCGGCCACTCCAGCCTCACCCTGTACATCCAGCTCTACCTCGCCGGGTACGGGCTCGAACTGGACGACCTCAAGAACCTGCGCCAGTGGGGCAGCCGCACGCCCGGCCACCCCGAGTTCAGCCACACGCCGGGGGTGGAGACCACCACCGGTCCGCTGGGCCAGGGCGTGGGCAACGCGGTCGGCATGGCCATGGCCGCCCGCCGCGAGCGCGGCCTGTTCAACCCCGAGGCCGGCCCGGGCGCCAGCCCCTTCGACCACCACATCTACGCGTTCTGCTCCGACGGCGACGTCCAGGAGGGCGTGAGCCACGAGGCCAGCGCCCTGGCCGGGACCCAGCAGCTGGGCAACCTCATCATGATCTGGGACGACAACCGGATCTCCATCGAGGACGACACCCGCATCGCGCACTCCGAGGACGTGGCCGAGCGCTACCGCGCCTACGGCTGGCACGTGGAGGAGGTCGACTGGAGCGCCACCGGCGAGTACGTCGAGGACGTCGAGGCCCTGTTCCAGGCGATCGTGCGCGGCAAGGCCGAGACCCAGCGCCCGACCTTCATCCGCCTGCGCACCGTCATCGGCTGGCCCGCGCCCAACAAGCAGAACACCGGCGCCATCCACGGCGCGGCCATCGGCGCCGACGAGATCTCCGCCACCAAGGCGATCCTCGGCCTGCCCGACGAGCCCTTCGCCGTCGAGGACGCGGTGATCGAGCACACCCGCCGCGCCGTGGACCGGGGCCGCGAGGCCCGCGCCGCCTGGGAGGTGGAGTTCAGGGCCTGGCACGAGAGCGCCGGGGAGCACGCCGAACTGTTCGACCGCCTGGTCGAGAAGCGGCTGCCCGAGGGCTGGGAGAAGGCCCTGCCGACCTTCGAGGCCAGCGAGAAGGGGATGGCCACCCGCAAGGCCAGCGGCGAGGTGCTCTCGGCCCTGGCGCCGCTGCTGCCCGAGCTGTGGGGCGGCTCGGCCGACCTGGCCGGGTCCAACAACACCACGCCCAAGGGCGAGCCGTCCTTCCTGCCCTTCGACCGCGCCAGCGAGATGTTCCCGGGCAGCCCCTACGGGCGCGTCCTGCACTTCGGCGTGCGCGAGCACGGCATGGGCTCCATCCTCAACGGCATGGCCCTGCACGGCCCGACCCGGCCCTACGGCGGCACCTTCCTCGTCTTCAGCGACTACATGCGCCCCGCGGTCCGGCTGGCCGCGATCATGCAGCTGCCGGTCACCTACGTGTGGACGCACGACTCCATCGGCCTGGGCGAGGACGGCCCCACCCACCAGCCGGTCGAGCACCTGTGGGCGCTGCGCGCCATCTACGGCCTGGACGTGATCCGCCCCGCCGACGCCAACGAGACCGCCGTGGTGTGGCGCGAGGTGATCGAGCGGGGCGACCGCCCGTCCGCGCTGGCGCTGACCCGCCAGAACCTGCCCGTCCTGGACCGCGAGGAGTACGCCTCGGCCGAGGGCGCGGTCAAGGGCGGCTACGTGCTGGCCGAGGCCGACGGGGGCTCCCCCGAGGTCATCATCATGGCCACCGGCAGCGAGGTGCAGATCGCCCTGGACGCCCGCAAGGCGCTCCAGGAGGCGGGCACGCCCACCCGCGTGGTGTCCATGACGTGCGTGGAGTGGTTCGAGCGCCAGAGCGAGGAGTACCGCGAGCAGGTGCTGCCCTCCTCCGTGCGCGCCCGCGTGTCGGTGGAGGCCGGGATCGCCCTGGGCTGGCGCGAGTACGTCGGCGACGCCGGCGAGTCGGTGAGCCTGGAGCACTACGGCGCCTCCGCCCCCTACCAGGTCCTGTACGAGAAGTTCGGCTTCACGACCGAGGCGGTCGTCGAGGCGGCCCGCAAGAGCATCGCCAGGGCCGGCAGCTGACCCCGGCGGGCCCCGCCGGAGGATCCCGGCGGGGCCCGTCCTCCTTTGACGTGTGTGACCGGGGGCGGCGCTCCGCCCCCCAGGAAGGCGGAAGAACCCATGAGCAACGCACTCCGCGACCTCTCCCAGGCGGGCGTGTCCGTCTGGATCGACGACATCAGCCGTGAGCGGCTGCGCTCCGGCAACCTGGCCGAGCTGATGTCGACCCGCCACGTGGTCGGCGTCACCTCCAACCCCACCATCTTCGACAAGGCGCTCGCCGAGGGCGACGCCTACGACCAGCAGGTCCACGAGCTGGCCGTGCGGGGCGTGACGGTGGAGGAGGCGGTGCGCATGATCACCACCTACGACATCCGCTGGGCCGCGGACACCCTGCGCCCGGTCTACGACTCCACCGACCGCGTGGACGGGCGCGTCTCCCTGGAGGTGGACCCGCGCCTGGCCAACGACACCGAGCGCACGGCCGCCGAGGCCAAGGCGCTGTGGTGGATGGTGGACCGGCCCAACCTGATGGTCAAGATCCCGGCCACGGCCGCGGGCCTGCCCGCGATCACGCGGGTGCTGGGCGAGGGCATCAGCGTCAACGTCACGCTGATCTTCTCCCTGGAGCGCTACCGCCAGGTGATGGACGCCTTCCTGGAGGGGATGGAGCTGGCCCGCGCCAACGGCCACGACCTGTCCCGCATCCAGTCGGTGGCCTCGTTCTTCGTCAGCCGCGTGGACACCGAGGTGGACAAGCGCCTGAAGGAGATCGGCACCGACGAGGCGCTGTCCCTGCTGGGCCGCGCCGCCCTGGCCAACGCCCGCCTGGCCTACGAGGCCCACCAGGAGGTCTTCGCCTCCCCCGAGTGGAAGGCCCTGGAGGAGCACGGCGCCACGCCGCAGCGGCCGCTGTGGGCCTCCACCGGTGTGAAGGACCCCTCCTACGAGGACACCCTCTACGTCGCGCAGCTGGTGGCGCGCGACACCGTCAACACGATGCCGGAGGCCACGCTGGAGGCCACCGCCGACCACGGCGAGATCACCGGCAACACCGTGCTGGGCACCTACGAGCAGGCCCGCGCCGACTTCGCCGCGCTGGAGAACGCCGGGATCAACCTGACCGACGTGTTCGCCGTGCTGGAGGACGAGGGCGTGGACAAGTTCGTCAAGTCCTGGGAGAGCCTGCTGAGCGCGCTCTCGGCCAAGCTCGACAAGCTGTCCTGAACCGCGCGGCCGTCC
>NZ_QPFC01000291.1:0-1347 GCF_003427465.1 Nocardiopsis sp. TNDT3
GGGCCGTCGCACACACGGTGCGGCGGCCCCGCCCCCTCAGTCGGGACAGGGCCCGTACCACGGGTTCCGCCGTCCCGGCCGGACAGGCCGTGCGAACCGGGGGCCACGGCCGCGTGACCCGTCGGACAGTTCCGAAGTTTTTGCCGACCGGGGCCGGGCGAACTCGGCCACTCTCCGCTGAACGTTGTTTACGCAGGTCAATGTAGTCAGCGTATTTTCCCTTCCATTACTTTGTCACGGAAGGGGCTGCCATAACTACACATGGTGATTTATGGGGCCTTGACGGTATCATCTCTGCGGCCTAGCGTGCTGTGAGCGGGTCGAGACCCGTGGAGTTCGCCGAAGTGGATCGAGAACGACGGTGAGCGGGGAGAGGGACCGCCGGACGCGGTCCGCGTTCCCGCGCGCATGCGCGCCCTCGGTGGAGTCTGTCCGTCCCAGCCTCCAGCGAACCGGCCCCTGCGACGTCCGTGCGCCCGCCCCCGGTCCCTGTGCCAGAGGGATACGCGGGGGACAGCGGTGCGCCCGGGAGTCTTCCGTCGCGCCGGACCAGGGGGAGACCCGTGTCCGGCGCGCTCGCGTCCGCCAGGTGACGAGTCGATGTTCCGCACTCACATGATGAGGGAGGACGGAGTGGAACAGGCCACACTCGTACGACGTACCGCTGATGAGCAGGGCACCCTTCAGACCAGGGAGCACCGGGAGAACGTGGTCCCCCTGCAGGCCCGCCCGCACGAGACGGCTGTGAGCAGCCCCTACGCGCCGGTGGAACTGAACCACGAGGAACTCGAACTGCTCGCCGAGATCGCCACCGGTGTCACCACGGAGGTGGCGGCCCGGCACCTCGAACTCAGCGCGCGCACCCTGCGTCGCCGCATCCGCAACATCTGCGACGTGCTCGGCGTGAACACGCCCATCGAGGCGGTCGTCTGGGCCGCGCGGCGCCAGCTCATCTGAGCCGTCCGCGGCACGGCGCCGCGGTCGCGCGGCGGCGCCGGGCGACCTCCGGAGAAGGTGCTCGCCGGAGTAAGGGCGATCCGGTGGGCGCGGCACCCACCACGGCACCCACCGGCGCACCGGTGGGTGCCGACGCGTTTTCGGACCGCGCGCGTCCGCCGGGCTCGGGGTCCGGGCGTAGTCTGGTCCGGCTATGCCCGTTCGCCATGTTCACGTGCGCCGCGCCAGGACGCGCGACGTCGCCGCCGTCCGACGCCTCGTCGACGCCTACACCGTCGACCGGCGCGTGCTCTCCAAGAGCACCGTCAACCTCTACGAGGACGTCCAGGAGTTCTGGGTGGCCGAGGCCGAGGTGGTCCCCGACGGCTCCGGCCCCGCCTCCCCGCACGC
>NZ_QPFC01000292.1:0-1856 GCF_003427465.1 Nocardiopsis sp. TNDT3
GCCCCCTACGCACCCGAGGACGCCCGTGCCCCTGGAGAGCAGCCCCGACTGGTGGAAGTCCAGCGTCGTCTACCAGATCTATCCGAGCAGTTTCAACGACAGCGACGGCGACGGCGTGGGCGACCTGCCCGGCGTCATCGACAGACTCGACCACCTCCAGCTGCTGGGCGTGGACGTGGTGTGGCTGTCGCCCGTCTACCCGTCGCCCTGGGACGACAACGGGTACGACATCAGCGACTACCTGGACATCCACCCCCGGTTCGGCACCCTGGCCGACTGGGACCGCCTGCGCGACGAACTGCACGGGCGCGGCATGCGCCTGGTGATGGACCTGGTCGTCAACCACACCAGCGACGAGCACCCCTGGTTCACCGCCTCCCGCGCTGGGGACCCCGAACACCGCGACTTCTACTTCTGGCGGCCCGGGCGCGACGGAGGCCCGCCCAACAACTGGGGGTCGGTCTTCTCCGGTCCCGCCTGGACCCGCGACGAGACCAGCGGCGAGTACTACCTGCACCTGTTCACCCGCCGCCAGCCCGACCTGAACTGGGAGAACCCCAGGGTCCGCTCGGCGGTGCACGACGTGGCGCGCTGGTGGCTGGACCGCGGCGCCGACGGCTTCCGCATGGACGTCATCAACTTCGTCTCCAAGACCCCCGAGATGCCCGACGGGCCCCTGGCGGGGGACCACGGGATCTTCGCCGACCACGCCGTCAACGGCCCCCGCCTGCACGAGTTCCTGCACGAGATGCACCGGGAGGTGTTCGAGGGCCGCGACGTGCTCACCGTGGGCGAGATGCCCGGAGTGGACGTGGAGCAGGCCCTGCTGCACACCATGCCCGAGCGGCGCGAGCTGTCCATGGTCTTCCAGTTCGAGCACATGGACCTGGACCACGGGCCCGGCGGCAAGTTCGACCCCCGGCCCCCGGACCTGCGCCGCCTGCGGGAGTCCCTCAACCGGTGGCAGACCGGCATGGGCGAGCGCGGGTGGAACAGCCTGTACTGGAACAACCACGACCAGCCCCGGGTGGTGTCGCGCTTCGGCGACGAGGACCACCGGGTGGCGTCGGCCACGGCGCTGGCCACGACCCTGCACATGATGCGGGGCACGCCCTACGTCTACCAGGGCGAGGAACTGGGCATGACCAACGCCCACATGGGCGACATCGCCGACTACCGCGACGTGGAGACGCTCAACCACCACCGCGCGGTGGTGGACACGGGCAGGGCCGACCCGGGGGAGGCGATGGCGGCCATCGCCCGGATGAGCCGCGACAACGCGCGCACGCCCATGCAGTGGGACGCCTCGCCGGGCGCCGGTTTCACCACCGGAACCCCGTGGATCGCGATCAACCCCAACCACACCGAGATCAACGCCGAGGCCGCCGTGGCCGACCCGGACTCGGTCTTCCACTACTACCGGCGGCTCATCGCGCTGCGCCGGGAGCACCCGGTGGTCGTGCACGGCCGATTCGAGCCGCTGCTGGAGGACGACCCGGCGGTCTACGCCTACCGGAGGGTCCTCGACGACCGGGTGCTGCTGGTGGTGGCCAACTGGAGCGCGCGGACGGTGCCGCTGGAGCTGGACCCCTCCGCCGCCGGGCGCGACCCGGTCCGCCTGATCGGCAACCACCCCGACGAGGGCGCCTTCGCGCCGCTGCGGCCCTGGGAGGCCCGCGTCCACCTGGGAGGCCGCTGAGCGGGGGCGGACGCCGGTCCCCTCCCCGGGGCGGCGGAACCCGGGCCCTGTCGCGGTGTGGGGGCGTGCGAGGGGCGGGGAACCGGTACGCGGCCCGTCCCCACCGGCGCGGAGGCGCACGGCGCTGCGGTCGGCGCCGCACACGCGTCGCGCCCGG
>NZ_QPFC01000293.1:0-2823 GCF_003427465.1 Nocardiopsis sp. TNDT3
GGGGGGGGGCCCCACCTCCGGAGATGAGAAACCGGACGAAATCAGATAGAACCGGGACAGAGGTACACCGGAAGGCGGTGGAACGGATGGGACGGGTCACGGTCCGGGAGAAGGTGCTCCGGATCAGGGACGGGTCCGCGACCGAGCGCGTGGACACGCTGGTCGTCGAGGAGCCCCTGGAGATCAGGCTGGACGGGGACCCGCTGAGCGTCACCATGCGCACCCCCGGCAACGACTTCGACCTGGCCGCGGGGTTCCTGGTGAGCGAGGGCGTGGTCTCCCGGGGCGAGGAGGTCACCGCGATCCGCTACTGCGCCGGGGCCACCGAGGACGGCTCGAACACCTACAACGTGCTCGACGTGTCCCTGGCCCCGGGGGTCCCCCGCCCCGACACCTCCCTGGAGCGCAACTTCTACACCTCCTCCTCGTGCGGCCTGTGCGGCAAGGCGAGCCTGGACGCCGTGCGCACCCAGGCCGTGTGGCAGGTGGACGGGGACGGGCTGCGCGTCGAGGCCGAGACCCTGACCTCGCTGCCCGACCGGCTGCGCGAGGCCCAGCGGGTGTTCGAGCGCACCGGAGCCCTGCACGCCGCCGGCCTGTTCACCGCCGACGGCGAACTGCTGGCCCTGCGCGAGGACGTGGGCCGCCACAACGCGGTGGACAAGCTGGTCGGCTGGGCCCTGCGCTCGGACCGGCTCCCGCTGCGCGAGACGGTGCTGATGGTCTCGGGGCGGGCCTCCTTCGAGCTGGTCCAGAAGGCGTGGATGGCCGGCATCCCCATGATGGCCGCCGTCTCCGCGCCCTCGTCCCTGGCCGTCGACCTCGCCGCCGAGGCGGGCATCACCCTGGTCGGCTTCCTCCGGGGAACCTCCATGAACGTCTACGCCGGACGGCACCGGATCCTCCTGAAGAAGGCGCACACCGCGCCTTCGGCGGCCACGGGAGGCGTCCGCGGTCCGGGTCGGTAGACGCGGGAGCGGCCGGTGCGCTCCAGCCCCCTGCACCGACCGCTCCCGACATCCGGTCCTCCCGGGGGAGGACCCGCCCAGGCTTCCCCGGAGGCCCTCCCGCTCCCGGGGAGGGCCGCTTCGCGGTGTCGGCTCCGGGGGCGCCCGGTTCCGGACGCCCCCGGAGGAGCTGCCTAGACGCGCCCCTCGGGGCGCAGGGTGTAGTGCGGGAAGTTGCCGGGCAGGCGCTCGGCCGCCGGTCCCCTCGTGACCGCGTGGACCAGCAGCTCGCCGCCGACGAAGGCGCCCCGCCAGGAGTCGCCCCAGCCGCCGAACAGCTCCTCGCGGTCCCCGCGCGAGCGCGGCCGGTTGACGCCGACCTTGAAGGCCCGCACCCCGGCGGCCAGGCGCGCGGCCGTGTCGGTGTCGTCGCACGAGACCGTGGCGACCAGGGCGCCGTTGCTGGCGTTCATGGCGGCCAGCAGCTCGGCCTCGGTGTCCACCAGCACGATCGAGTCGACCGGGCCGAAGGGCTCGGCGTGGAAGAGCGGCGAGGAGCGCGGCGGCTCCAGGAGGGCCACGGGGGCCACGTAGGCGTCGGTGTTCTGGCCCGGCAGCAGGAGGGCGTCCTCCAGCCCGCCGCGGTACAGCGGCACGGCCCCGCCCGCGACGGCCTCGGCCACCCGGTCGGTCAGCTCCTTGGCCTTGGCCGCGTTGATCACCGGGCCGAAGTCCAGCTCGGGCGGGTCGTCGGCGGCCGACTCCACGGCCAGGGGGTGGCCGAAGCGCACGGACCGGACGGCCGCGAGGTAGGCGTCGAGGAAGGCGTCGAAGCGGGAGCGCTGCACGACGAACCGGGGGTAGGCGGTGCAGCGCTGCTTGGCGTAGTCGAAGGTCCTGCGGATCTGCCCGGAGAGGGTCTCCCAGTCCCCGAACTCCCACACGCCCCAGCAGTTGAGCCCCTCCTGTTCCAGGACGTGCGGCCGCCCCAGGTCGGCGAGGTCGGCCGCCACACGGCCGCCGGTGTCCCGGCCGCCCACGAAGGACACGCAGCCGATCTCGGGCCCGCGCACCAGCGCCGGGGAGAGGTCGCTGCCGCCTCCGCTGACCAGCGTGAACGGCAGGCCCTCGCGGACCGCCAAGGCCACGGCCAGGGTCAGGCAGACCAGCCCGCCGTCGGTGGGGGTCTTGGCGATCACGCCGTTGCCCGCCAGCGCCTGGACGCACATCGCGTGCGCCAGCACGCTCATCGGGTAGTTCCAGCTCGCGATGTTGCTGACCGGGCCGTCCAGGGGCAGGCGGCCCTCCAGCATGGGCTCGACGCCGTCGAGGTACCACTCGACCCCCGAGATCGCCCGGTCCACGTCCTGGCGGGCCAGCCGCCAGGGCTTGCCGATCTCCCAGACCAGGGCCAGGGCGAGGGTGTCGCGGTGCCGCTCCCAGGACCGGACCGCGGCGCGCACCCGCTCCCGGCGCTCGGCCAGGGGCAGCGCGCTCCAGCGGCGGTGGTCCTCGGCCGCCCCGGCGACCGCGCGGGCCGCGGTGGCGCCGTCGAGCATGGGCGGGCCCGCGATCTCCGAGCCGTCCACGGGCGAGTACGCGGTCCGGGGCTCGCCGTCGGCGCGCCACCGGCCGCCCCAGTGGTTGTGCGTCCGGTCGGGGCCGAAGGCCTCCGGTGCCTCCTCGCGGCAGCGGGTGTACAGGGTCGCCCAGTCGGTGCCGGGCTTGAGCATCGCCGTCATCGCGCCGTGGGCGCCGCCTCGGAGAGGGCGCCCGCCTCCTCTCCGAGGGGAGTCCCGGCCAGGACGGCGCGCACCATCCGGGCCGCTTCGCTGGGAGTGGTGCCGACCTTGACGCCGACGGCCTCCAGCGCTTC
>NZ_QPFC01000294.1:0-3815 GCF_003427465.1 Nocardiopsis sp. TNDT3
CCGCCCGCAACGACTCCTACGGGGTGGCGAGCCTGCTGCGCGAGCACGTCCACCGCAGACGCGGCACGGTGGTGTTCGAGTTCCCCGGCAAGTCCGGCCAGGACCAGCGCGTCGAGTGCGCCGAACCCGAGATCTGCCGGGTGGTCTCCGGCCTCCAGCGCGTCCGCTCACCGGGGCAGGACCTGTTCGCCTACCGCGTCGGAGACGGCTGGCACGACGTGAACACCGACGACCTCAACTCCTACCTGCGCGAGGTCGCCGGGGAGGAGCACACGGTCAAGGAGTTCCGCACCTGGCACGCGACGGTCCTGGCCGCGGTCGGGGTGGCGGTGGCCGTGCCGCCCGAGGACAACAGGGCCCTGGCCCGGCTGAGGACCCACGTGGTCCGCGAGGTGGCCGACTACCTGGGCAACACCGAGGCGGTGGCCCGGGACTCCTACATCGACCCCCGCGTCTTCCGGCTGCACGAGCGGGGTGTGACGATCGCCGGGGCGCTGCCCGAACTGGGCGGTGAGGCGTCCGCGGGCGAACTCGCCACCCAGGGCGGGGTGGAGGAGGCGGTGCTGCGCATGCTGCGCGACAACGGCGACGCCTGAGGGCCGGGGACGCGCCGGACCCGCGCGCCCCCGGCGGGTTCAGCCCTCCTGCGCGGCGATCAGGCTCGCCGGGCGCAGGTCGGTCCACTCGCGCTCCACGTACTCCAGCGCCTCGGTCCGGGAGGTCTCGCCTTGCGCCACCCGCCAGCCCCGGGGCACCTCGGCGAACGCGGGCCACAGGGAGTGCTGGCCCTCGTCGTTGACCAGCACGAGGAAGCGGGCGTCCTCGTCGTCGAAGGGGTTGCTCACGTCGTTCCGTCTCCTTGTCGTGGGTGCCGCGCGCCGTTCGCGCGGCACGGTCAGCGCGCCCGGCGGTTCCGCGCGCGCCCGCGCCCGGCCTCGCGCACGAGGCCGCGCAGCCGTTCGGTGTACTCGTCGGCCAGGGCCCGCACCGTCTCGGGCCGGTGCCGGTTGGCCGAGTAGGTCCAGGAGAACTCCAGCCGCCCGCCGGTGACGCCGCCGGTCACGTCGAACAGGCCGGTGCGCTCCTCCTGGGGGGCGTGGTCGCACGGCGGCAGGGGCAGCAGGCGCCCCACGGGGCCGCCGTCCTGGTCGCCGAACCGCCCCAGGTAGTTGAAGGCCACCTGGGGCTCGGGCATCGCGGCCAGCGGAGCCGGAACCCCGTCGCCGCCCAGTTCGCGCAGCGCCCCGAACCCGATCGCCTCCGGCGCCGCCCGCCGCTGGGCCCGGGTGGCGGCCACCGCCTCGGCCGTGCCGGTGCCCGGGGGGACCTCCAGCAGCACCGGGTGGATGGCGGTGAACCAGCCCACCGTGCGGGACAGGTCCACGTCGTCGAACAGGTCCTCGCGGCCGTGGCCCTCCTTGGCCACCAGCAGGCGGGGGTCGCCGCTCCAGTCGGTCAGCACCCGGCCCAGCGCGCCGAGCAGCACGTCGTCGATGCTGCTGCGCAGCGTGCCGGGCACCCGGCGCAGCAGCGCCTCGGTCTCCTCCGCCGACAGGGAGGCCGTGACGATCCGCTGGGAGGCCACGTCGTTGGGGCCCGAGTCCAGCTCCACCGGCAGGCGGGCGTCCGCGGCCCGGGTCGCGAGGTCGGCCCAGTACCCGGCGTCCCCGTCGAAGGCGCCCCGGGCGGTGTGGTCTCCGAGGCGGCGCGCCCACTCGGGGAAGGGGGTGGTGGGCGCTCCCAGGTCCACCGCCTCCCCGCGCTCCAGCTGCCCGTAGGCGGTGGCCAGGTCCTCCAGCAGCACCCGCCAGGACACGGCGTCGACCACCAGGTGGTGCGCCGACAGCAGCACGCGCGGAGCCCGGCGCCCGCCCGGGTCGAACACCACCGCCTCGAACAGGGGCCCCTCCGCGAGCCGTTTGGCGGGGCGCTCGCGCAGGGCCTCGCGCTCCACCGCCCGCTCCAGCTCCCCGTCGCCGCCGTCCACGCGCACCACCCTGGCGCCGGGCGCCGCGTCGGCGTCCAGGTGTCCGCGCGGGCCGTCCGCGGTGTCGGTGACCCGCAGCCGCAGCATGTCGTGGTGCGCGGGCAGGCTGTCGGCGGCCCGCGCCCACAGCCGGGGGTCGGTGCCCTCGGCCGCCTCGAACAGCAGCGACATGTCGAAGTGCTCGGGGCGGCGCGTGCGGGTGCGCAGGAACCAGCGCTCCACCGGCGTGGGCGGGACGGTTCCGGTGACCGGGATCCGCACGGGCGCGCCGTCCGCGGCCCCGCCCCGCTCGGCCGCGGCGGCCAGGTCGGCGACGGTCTGGTGCAGGAAGGCGTCGCGCGTGGTGATGTTCCATCCGGCCTCGCGCACCCGCGAGACCATCTGGATGCTCAGGATCGAGTCGCCGCCCAGCGAGAAGAAGTTGTCGTGGCGGCCCACGTCCGCGACCCGCAGCAGCTCCGCCCAGATATCCGCGAGCGCCTCCTCGACGGCGCCGCGCGGGGCCGCGTCCGGGGCGGCGCGCTCCCCGGGCTCGGCGGCGGGCTCGGGCAGGGCGGCCCGGTCCACCTTGCCGTTGGCGTTGAGGGGGATGGCGTCCAGGAACACCACGGCGCCCGGGACCATGTAGTCGGGCAGGGTCCGGCGCAGCCGTTCGCGCAGGTCCGGCAGGTCCGCGTCCGCTCCCGGAGCGCGGACCGCGTAGGCGACCAGGCCGCGCGCTCCGGAGGCGGAGCGGTGCACCTGGACGGTGGCCTGCGCCACGTCGGGCAGGCGCAGCAGGGCCGCCTCCACCTCCCCGGGTTCGATGCGAAAGCCCCGCAGCTTGACCTGGGAGTCGGCGCGGCCGGTGTACTCCAGCTCGCCGGAGTTGTTCCAGCGCACGAGGTCGCCGGTGCGGTAGAGCCGCCCGCCGTCGCCGAAGGGGTCGGCCACGAAGCGCTCGGCGGTCAGCCCGGGGCGGCCGTGGTAGCCGCGGGTGACCCGGCCGCCCACGTACAGCTCGCCGACCGCGCCCACCGGCACCGGCCGCAGCCGCTCGTCCAGCACGTGCAGCCGGGTGCCGTCCAGGGGGCGGCCGATCGGCACCGGTTCGGGCGTGGCGCCCTCCCGGGGCAGCGCGTGGTGGGCGGCGAAGGTCGTGGTCTCGGTGGGCCCGTAGCCGTTGGCCACGATCGTGTCCGGGCAGGCGCGGCGCACCCGCTCCACCGCGTGCGGGCTGGCCGCCTCGCCCCCGGTGATGACCTGCTCCATCCCGGTGAAGCAGGAGGGGTCCTGCGCGGCGTAGAGGTTGAACAGCGCCGCGGTGACGAAGGTGGCGCTGACCCGGTGCTCCGACACCAGGGAGGCGAAGCCGTCCGCGTCCAGGCGCCCCGGCGGGGCCACCACGACGGTGCCGCCGGTGAGCAGCGCCGCCCAGATCTCGTAGGTGGCGGCGTCGAAGGCGTGTGAGGAGTGGAAGAGCGTGCGCCGGGCGTGCCCGCCGGACCAGCGCCGGTCCGCGGCCAGGCGCACCACGTCGGCGTGGGTCACCGCCACGCCCTTGGGCGCGCCGCTGGAACCGGAGGTGTACATGACGTAGGCGAGCTGGTCGGGGCGGGCGCCGTCCAGTCCACGCGCCCCGACCTCCGCGGCCGGTGCGGCGTCGGCGGCGTCGACCAGCACCGCCGTGCAGGTCGGCGGCACCCGGTCGGCGGAGGCGGCGTCGGTGAGCACGCAGGGCGCCCCCGTCTCGGCGACCAGCAGGCGG
The DNA here is from genome assembly GCF_003427465.1 of Nocardiopsis sp. TNDT3. Lineage (NCBI taxonomy): Bacteria > Bacillati > Actinomycetota > Actinomycetes > Streptosporangiales > Nocardiopsidaceae > Nocardiopsis > Nocardiopsis sp. TNDT3. The sequence goes on from NZ_QPFC01000294.1 coordinate 3,735, forward strand.
ACGCGTTCGGCGGGGTCGTCGGCGTGCACCGGGACGTAGGCGCCCCTGGCGCGCAGCACCGCGAGCATCGCGGTGACCACG
>NZ_QPFC01000295.1:0-9486 GCF_003427465.1 Nocardiopsis sp. TNDT3
GTCCGGGACGCGCCCCGGACCCCGCGCGCCGAGCGCGTGGTGGGAGGCGCCCGTGACGACCGGTGCCGGGGGCCTCGGGTTCGGCGGCGGCCCACCGTCGGCGTCCGCGTGTCGTCGCGCCGGGCGCGCGGCCCGAGAAACCGCCAGCGCGTCCGCGCACGTCCGCCCGCACACGGAGACGAGAGTTGTCCACAGGTTCCGCGGGGCGGGGAGAACCGCGCGCCGGGTGGGTAAGGAGGACGTATGGCAACCCCCCGATTCCTCCTGACACCGCACCCGAAGCACACCCTCCTCCTGGCCGTGGCGGCGGCGTTCGCCCTGATCCTGGGCGCCGCCGTGGCGGCCCCGGCCGCGCACGCCGCACCGACCTCGGTCAGCACCGGACCGGAACTGCGCCAGGGCAGCTCCGGAGCCGGGGTGAGCGCCGTCCAGGAGCGCCTCGCCGAACTGGGCTACTGGATCGACGGCGTGGACGGCCAGTTCGGCTTCCACACCGAGCAGGCCGTCGTGGCGCTCCAGAAGGCCGCCGGGATCGCCCGCGACGGCGTCGTGGGCCCCGCCACCCGCGCCGCCCTCGCCGAGGGCGTGCTCCCCGAGGCCCAGAGCACCTCCGGCGACCTGCTGGAGATCGACCTGGACCGGCAGCTGTTGCTGGTGGTCTCCGGCGGCGAGGTGGAGCGCGTCCTCAACACCTCCACCGGATCCGGTCAGCCCTACGAGTCCTCGGACGGCACCGAGCGGATCGCCACCACCCCGACCGGCACCTACACCGTCTTCCGCGAGGTCGACGCCTGGGACCCCGGTCCCTACGGTGCGCTGTACAGACCGAAGTACTTCAACGGCGGCATCGCCGTGCACGGGTACCCGGTCGTCCCGGCCCAGCCCGCCTCCCACGGGTGCGCCCGGGTGAGCCTGGCCGCGATGGACTGGCTCTGGGAGAGCGGCAACATCGACGTGCACACCACCGTCCTGGTGCGCTGACCCCGGGGGCGGCCCGGTCGCGGCCTGGCCGCCCCGTCCCCACCTCGTCGCGACCCCTCATCTCTCGAAACTGCTCCTGAAGGGGAAGTAGTCGCCGAGGAACCCGTCGACGTGCCTCTCGGCCTCCTCGCCCGGTTCCGTGGTGTCGTTCACGCAGAAGGCGTCGAAGTCGCGCTGGGCCAGCAGGGACTCGGTCCGGTACCGCACCGCGTCCAGGTCGGCCAGGTTGAGGTAGGTGTAACGCAGGCCGCCCATCACCGCCCTGCCCGTGAACAGCGCGTAGTAGTGGTGCAGGGACGACGGCACGGAGTGGTCGTCCGGGTGCCGGAACCGCGACACCGCCGTCCGCGTGAAGATCTCGGGGAACCTCTCCTCCAGTTCCTCGACCACCGACCGGCGCTGCGGGATGGGCGTGTGCTTGAACTTGGACACGGGCACCTTGCCGAAGTGCTTCTCCAGCAGCGCGCCGTTGCGCTTGGCGGCGGCGTCCACGGGCTGGTCCTCCTCGCTGACCTCGCCCAGGCCGAAGCGGTAGGGGGAGGGGTTCAGCTTCACGAGCCCGTTGGGGTGGAAGAAGAGGGAGGGGGACACGGGCCGACCGAAGAACACGTCGTCGTTGAGGTACAGGTAGTGCTCGGCCAGGCCCTCGATGTGGTGCAGCTGCGACTCGATGGCGTGTGAGTTGAACACCGGGAGAACCGACGGGTCAGCGAAGATCTCGGTGTGGTCCACCACCCGTACCCGCGGATGGCCGGTGTCCAGCCACGGTGGCGTCTGGCCGTCGGTGACGATGTAGACGTTGCGTACGAAGGGGGCGAACATCTCCAGCGAGCGCAGGGAGTAGAGGAGTTCGTCCCGGCTGGTGTAGCGGGAGTCGGAGGCGGAGTGCGGGTTGGCCGGGGCGTTCGCCCCGAGGTGGGCGTCGCGCCTGGCGCGCCAGGCCTCGTCGGCCCCGTCGACCCAGGTGTAGACGGCGTCGATCGCGAAGGTGAGGTCGGTGGCGAGTTCCCAGGTGAAGGCGTCCAGAGTCGGATGGGTCCGGTCCCCGACCCTGACCTCGGCGGTCTTCCGGGCCTTGCCGGGGATCACCTCGCTCACCGGGTTGGGCTGCGGCGCGATGAGCGACTCCCGCAGGACGTGTTCGGGGGCCACGACCCGGAGTCGGTCGAGCCTCTCCTCGTGGTCGGGGGAGGCGAGGAACCGCTCGCCCTCCTGCCAGAACTCCACGGTGAAGCCGTGGGCGGGGCCGACGACCGCGGGGCCCCGGTCGCCGACGACGTGCTCCCCGAGCCGGATCACCGGGGCGCGGCGGAGCCGGCGCAGCCGGAGCGGGGACAGGGGCCGGTACCCGACCGGAGTCCTCACGTACGAGCCGTGGAGGCTGTAGCGGGAGGCGAGGACCGACAGGACCTCGGCCCTGTCCTCCTCGGACACGGCGACCGAACGGTGGTACACGCCGTTGGACCGGGAGAAGAAGTAGTCGATCCCCCGTTCACGCAGGAGGTCGGCGAAGCGGTTCGTCTGCCGGGCGACGAAGTCCTCGGTGTCGAAGGGACCGGACCAGCGCCGTGCGAGGACGGGTTCGCGCCGGTAGGTCGACACGGTGAGTTCCGGGTCCCTCCTCCGGTGCCTCCATGAGACGGGAAGGAAGAGCACCTTCCTGACCGGGGCCGGAACCATTCTCCTGAGTATTCGCCTGGCTCTCCGAAAATAGTAGGGAATATTCCACATGGGGTGATCCATCCCGTTGTCATCTTCTGGTTCCTGTTCTGGTCCTTGCGGGTGCGGGTCCCCGCTTTCGTCGCGGGGGGTGCTTCTCCTGCTCGCGTCCTTGCCGGAGTCGGGCCGTGCGATGTCGGCCGTCTCAAGAAAAGTACTGAATCGTTCACCTACCCGAAAGATGTGCTTTCCATAGGTGTAACTTCCTGGGGGTAAGGAGCGGTCATCGTGTCTCCGGGGCGGGGCCGCGGTGCCCACGACAGACGCGCCGTCCATGAACGGGAGGTCCGGGAGTGCCCTTCCACGTCGCCACGGAGCCGGGCGACCCCGGCCGACCCAACGAGGACTTCGCCGCGGCGACAGCGACCAGCGCGGTCCTCCTGGACGGGGCGAGCGCGCCGCGGGACGTGGAGACGGGCTGCTCCCACGGGGTGGCCTGGTACACCCGGCGGCTCGGCGCGCTGCTGCTGGCCGGGGCCGACACGGGACTCCCCCTGCGCGAGGCCCTGGCCGAGGCGATCGCGACGGCCTCCGCCCTGCACGCGCACACCTGCGACCTGGCCAACCAGGAGAGCCCGTCCGCCACGGTCGTGGCGGTCCGGGCGGGCTCCGACGCGCTGGAGTACCTGGTGCTGTCCGACTCCGTGCTGCTGGTGGAGGGCGGGGGCGGGGTGCGCGTGCTCACCGACACCCGTCTGGACGACCTCAGGGGCGACCTGGCCCGTCGGGGGAGCCCCTGGAACGCCATCCGCGCGTACCGCAACGTTCCCGGGGGTTTCTGGACGGCGGGGGCGCACCCCCGGGCGGCCGAGGAGGCGCTGACCGGAACCCTGCCCCTCGGGCGCTTCACCGCCATGACCGACGGGGCGAGCCGGGTGGTGGACCTCTTCGGGGACCTGGATTGGGACCGGGCCTTCGCCCTGGTTTCGGACAGGGGACCGCGCGCCCTGCTGGACCGGGTGCGCGGACTGGAGGCCGCCGACCCCGACCGGCTCCGTCATCCGCGCGGCAAGGGGAGCGACGACGCCACAGTGCTGGCGTGGACACCGTGACCCTGGTTACGGTCACCCTTAAATTGCCTATTCGGACAAGTTAATCTGGTGAACCCGGGGGCTTCCCTCCTGACGTCCCAGGTGGTCGCGTTTCGGGCACTACCGTCATGGGGGACGTTTTGCTCGGTGTTCCAGATGTCCTTTGTTGTCCTTTGCGGTAAAAGCACACAACAGTGGAAGCGGTGGCGGCGACGTCACACACGAGGGAGACCAACGCCTCTCCGAAACCGTGCCGCCAGGCGCTTTCGCGTTCCGTGTTCATCCGGTAGGTTTCTCCGTAACCGAAGCGCCGGAGTTCTCCCCACAACAGCTGGTATCCGGCCTTCGTCGTTCTCTCCACCCCCCTGCTCACGTGGGCGCCGAACAGGCGCGACGCGTACGAGAGAACCCCCGCGACGTCGATTTCGACCGGTGAAAAGGAGAAGGTGTGACCACCACGGGCGTCCTCGAACCCACCGGACCGAACCGGTCCCTCGGTCGCACCAGCTGGCTCGACCGGGTCCTCACGACTCCCAGCTCCGCCGTCGAGCGCCACCCGACCGTCCGCGCCCTGGACGGCTACGAGGGTCGGCCCAACCCCCTGGACGCCGAGACGCCCGCGGAGTTCCTGCTGGTCATGCGCCGCTACCTCGTCTGGGCGGGCGACTGGTCCTACCTGGAGCTGGAGTACCTGTGCGGGGGAGCGGTGCGGGCGACCACCTTCCGCGACGTCCTGGAGGGGACCCAGCTGCCCCGGTACGTGTTCCTGATGGCCTTCGTGACCGCCTGCGCCGGTGAGGACGCCGCCGAGCGCCAGCGCTGGACGACCGCCTGGCACAGGCTCCGGTCGGCCGGTCACTGAGTTCTCCGGGACTTTCCCTCCCGGCTTTTCCCGGCGTCCCCGCCGCATCCGCCGCCTCCGGGGCCCGACACCCGTCGAACCCGCGCCGCACCCTTTTCCCGTGCCGTTCGGACACGTGCCCGCGGCTTTTTTCGCGGATTTCTCCGATGCGCCGGTGTGCCAATGCGCCGATTTGGCATCATGCGCGCGGAATTTCCACAGGTAGGACGGCGTCAAGCACATTCCCGCGGCCGATAGGGTCTCCGGAGGACGGCCGCCGTCACGGCGCTGGCACGCGAGCGCCCGGTTCTCCGTCCGGCCACGGGTCGCCCGTGTCCGAAGCCTGCGGCCCCCTCCCGTCGGGCCCCGCCGCCTCGGACCGGTCGCCACCCGCCTTCACTCCCGCGCCACCGGGCGTTCAGCCCGATCTCGTCCGCCCCTGGTTGGCTTCGGCGCGGGCGTGACCGCGCCCATTCCCCCGGAGCCCTCAGGAAGCACGTATGCGCAAGACCACGGCGGTCGCGGTGTCCCTCGCCGTCGCCCTCACCGGTACGGCGGCCCCCGCACACGCGGAGCGGCAGGAGCCCCGCGAGGGCGGGCGCGGCGGCGTCGAACTGTCCGCACTCGGCAGCTACCGCACCGGCTCCTTCGACGAGGCGGCGGCGGAGATCGTCGCCCACGACCCGCGCACCCAGCGCCTGTACGTGGTCAACGCCCTGGCCGCCACCGTGGAGGTGCTCGACGTCTCCGACCCCGCGGCCCCCGCCAAGCTGTTCGACCTGCGCACGCCCGGGGTCGGGGCGGCCGACGGCTCGGTGGTGCCGGAGGGCGCGGTCGCCAACTCCGTGGCGGTCCACGGCGACACCGTGGCCGTGGCGGTGGAGGCACCCGACCGCACCGACGACGGCTGGGTGGTCTTCTACGACACCGACGGCACCGCGCTCAACGCGGTCCGGGTCGGCGCCCTGCCGGACATGGCCGCCTTCACGCCCGAGGGCAGGCTGCTGCTGGTGGCCAACGAGGGGGAGCCCAGCGACGACTACTCGGTCGACCCCGAGGGCTCGGTGAGCGTCATCCGCGTGAACCGCAGGCCCGCCGCCCTCACCCAGGACGACGTGCGCACCGCCGACTTCCGTGCCTGGGACGGGGAGCGGGAGCTGCCCTCGGGGGTGCGGGTGTTCGGGCCGGACCTGTCCACCGGCGAACCGGGCACCCCGGGCCGGGTGGCGCGCAACCTGGAACCGGAGTACATCTCCGCGGACACCGCCTACAGCGCCCAGGTGGTGCTCCAGGAGGCCAACGCCGTCGCGCTGCTGGACCTGCGCACCGCCGAGTTCACCGACATCGTGCCCCTGGGCCTCAAGGACCACATGGAGCCCGGCAACGAGCTGGACGTGTCGAACCGGGACGACGGCATCCGCCTCGCCAACTGGCCGGTGTACGGCATGTACCAGCCCGACGGGTTCGACACCTACCGCTGGCGCGGCCAGACCCTGATGGTCACCGCGAACGAGGGCGACACCCGCGACTGGGACGGCTACTCCGAGGAGACGCGCCTGGGCGACCTGGCCGAGGAGACCCCGCTGTGCGAGGACTCCCCGCGCCTGCGGGAGTTCCTGGCCGACAACGACCTGGGCGTCGACAGCACCGGGGAACTGCTCGACGAGGCCAACATGGGCAGGCTCACGGTCACCGCCGCCGAGGGTCTGCGCGAGGACGGCAGCTGCTACGAGGACGTGTACGCGTTCGGCGGGCGCTCGTTCTCGATCTTCACCACCGAGGGCGAGCTGCTCTTCGACTCCGGGTCGGACTTCGAGCGGATCACCGCCGAGGCCGATCCGGAGTTCTTCAACTCCAACCACGCGGAGAACGCCTTCGACAACCGCAGCGACGACAAGGGCCCCGAGCCCGAGGGGGTCGTGCTCGGCGAGGTGGCGGGCCGCACCTACGCGTTCGTGGGCCTGGAGCGGGTGAGCGGCGTGATGGTCTACGACGTCACCGACCCCCGCGAGGCGTCCTTCGTGCAGTACCTCAACAACCGCGACTTCACCGCCGAGCCCGGCACTGGCGAGGCGGGCGACCTCGGCGCGGAGGGCCTGGCCTTCATCAGCGCCTCGGACTCGCCGATCCGGGGCGTGCCGATGCTGGCCGTGGCCAACGAGGTGTCCGGAACGACCACCCTGTACCGGGTCGACCCGGCCTGACCGCGCTCCGCCGCCGGGCCGCCTCGTCGGGGCCCGGCGAGGCGGACCGCCGCCGCGGGCCCGGTCTCACCCGCGGGGGAAGAGCGCGTCGGTGAAGGCGTTGCGGAACTTCCCGCCCGGGTCGAGCGCGCGTGTGAGGCGTTCGAAGTCCGCCGCGCGCTCGTACCGGGCGGTGATGTCGGCCGGGTCCATCGCGGTGAGCTTGCCCCAGTGGGGGCGGGCGCCCAGCGGCAGGAGGCGCTCCTCCACGGCCGCCAGGACCGGGGCCACGGCCCGCGGGTCCGGCAGCCACGTGAAGTGGAAGGTGACGCAGTCCCGGCCGTGGGCGGGGCTCAGCCACAGGTCGTCCGCGCGCACCGTGCGCACCTCCGCGACGTACAGCGCCGGGGCGAGCAGGTGCCCGATCCCGCGAAGGGCGGCGAACGCGGCGCCCGCGGCCTCGCGCGGCACGTAGAACTCGGACTGCAACTCCCTGCCCGCGCTCGGCTCCAGCTCGGGACGGAAGTGCGGGAGCCGCTCGTGCCAGGGGCCGACGACCCCCATCTGCTCCGTGCTGGGCTCCGGAGGCATCCCCGGGACGGGGTGCACCGGCCCGGACGCGGGCCGACCGCCCCTCCAGGCGCCCTCGGGGCGGTCGGTCCGCTGCTTGAGCCACACGGAGCCCTCCCCGAGCCAGTCGGTGAACAGGCTGACGCTGCAGGCCGCGCCGAACACGTCGTCGACGTGGTCGGCCACCTCGTCCAGGGCCACCCCGACGCGGACCCGCTGGGTCATCGTGAACGCCGGTTCGATCTCCAGGGAGAGCCGGGTGACGACGCCGAGCGCGCCCAGCGCGACCACCGCGCCGGGGAGGACCTCCGGGTCCGCGTCGCGGCTCAGCCAGCCCAGGTCGCCGTCGGGGCCCAGGAGCTGCACCGCGCGCACGGCGGCGGACAGGCAGCGCTGGCCGTCCCCGGAGCCGTGGGTGCCGGTCGCGCACGAGCCCGCGACCGAGATGTGCGGCAGCGACGCCAGGTTCGCCAGCGCGAACCCCCGCCCGTGCAGCGCGGTGACCAGTTCGGCGTAGCGGGTGCCGGCGGTGACGGTGACGGTCCGCCCCTCGGGGTCGATCTCCGCCTCCGCGGGCAGTCCGTCCAGGCGCACCAGGTCGGCGTCGGAGTCGGCGACGAGGTTGAAGGAGTGGCCGCTGCCCAGGGCGCGGATCCGCGGGCTGTCGCGGACGGCGCGGCGCAGTTCGTCCAGTGTCCGGGGCCGGTGGACCCGCGGGCTGCCGAAGGTCACGTTGCCCGCCCAGTTGGTGGTCCGCGCGTTCGGTGCTGACATGGGCGCTCCGTGGGTGGGGGCGGGCGGTGTACGGTCTCCGGTTCCCGGGCGCCGCCACGGCAGGCGGCTTTCCGGAGGATAGCCGGGCGGCCCTTCGCCCGGTTCGCCCGGGGGACCGCGCCATGGGTCTTCGGGCCTTCCGCGCCGTTGGCCGTCGGGGCGCGTCGTCGGGAAGTCGCGCGGGTCGGCGCGAACCCGGGCTGTGCCAGCCCCCGGGCCGCCTGGCGGCGTTCCGGGCCTCCCGGCGGGGGTTCGAGGCCCCGGTGCGCCGGGGTGCCTCGACGCCGTCTGTCGGCATGACATAGGTAAACGTTGTTTAAATCGCTTTCGGGAGAGAACGACACAGGGGGAACCGACGTCGTACCACCCGTAGTCGAGCATGGATCGACGTCGACAGACGGAACACGCAATGAGGGGGATGTTCGCCATGACGAGCGCATTTCGCACGGGTTCGGTCCGAGTCGCGGCCCTGGGCGCGGTGTCGCTGCCCGCCCTCCTGCTCGCGTCCGCGCCCGCGGTCGCGGAGGACGCCGACTCCGGTGCGGGGACCATGAGCGTCCGCGACTGCACCGCGGCGGACTTCGAGATCTCCGAGACCGCGCGCGAGGGCGCGGCCGGTACCGTCCACGTCGAGTTCGAGCTGGTCAAGCAGGAACCGCTCGACCCCCAGGATGACGTGGCGTGCACCATGTACCCCTCCGCCGCGAACATGTACTGGGGCGACTCCGAGGGCAACCGGATCGGGGCCGACGCGCAGGTCGAGGGCCAGGGCGGCGGCGTCTTCGCGCTGTACCCGGGTGACGCGGCCACGGTGACCGTGTCCCGCCCCAACCCGGAGGTCTACGACCCCGAGGAGTGCAGCCCCACCGAGGTGGCCGGGGCCCACCTGTTCCTCCAGAACGACGAGGGCGCCGCCTACGTGCCCACGGGTGGAAACGACCGCGTCTGCGCCAACCCGGACATGGGCGCGTCGACGGTCTCCGAGATCACCCCGGCCTGACCCGGCCCGGCGGCGGCCCGGTCCCGGCGGCCGGGCCGCTCCGGGTAGGACACCTGGAACGAAGGCCTCCGGCGAGGATCCCACCCCTCGACCCCGGGCAGCACAGAAGAAACCGCCGGGCCCGTGTGGTGTGCGGGTCCGGCGGTTTCTCCACTGTCTCAAGGTGGCGCACTCGGGAGGACTCGAACCCCCAACCTTCTGATCCGTAGTCAGATGCTCTATCCATTGAGCTACGAGTGCAGGTTGTTCAGTTGTGTGTCGCCCGGTCTCCCTGGCGACGTCTTTGACTCTATCACGGTGTCAGAGGGCCTCGAACCGTTTTGTGAGTGTGCGACCGGTCATGCCGGTCCCCGTCCGCCGGGCGGCCCGGAACGACGGGACGGCGGC
>NZ_QPFC01000296.1:0-5323 GCF_003427465.1 Nocardiopsis sp. TNDT3
GGCGGGCCCCGCTGGGGGCCCGGCTTCCGGGTGGAGGGGATGCTCGTGTGGGGCTTCACCGGCGCGGTGATCGACAGCCTGCTCGCCCTGGGCGGCTGGGAACTTCCCTGGCGCGACGAGGGTCTCACCGAAGTGTTCGAAGCAACCCCGCAGGGCTTGCGGCCGGTCGGTTAGCGCTCACTCTTGGAGGGCAATGTGCTCGACGTGATCCTGGTCGTCCTGTTGCTGCTGTTCGCGGTGACGGGGTACCGACAGGGTTTCATCGTCGGTGTCTTCAGCTTCGCGGGCTTCGTCGGAGGGGGCGTCCTCGCCGCCCTGACGGCCCCGGCACCCATCCAGGCGTGGGTGGAGGACCCCGGCAGGCAGGCGCTGCTGGCGATCGCCGTGGTGTTCCTGTCCGCGGCGCTCGGCCAGTTCCTGCTCTCCTACCTGGGCACCTTCGTCCGCAACAAGGTGACGTGGGACTCGGCGCGGGTCCTGGACGCCATCGGCGGCGCCCTGATCAGCGGGCTCTCGGTGCTGCTCGTGGCCTGGTTCATCGGCAGCACGGTGGCCAACTCGGCGCTGCCGTTCGTCGCGGGCCAGGTCAGGGACTCGCGCATCCTCCACTCGGTGGACACGCTGATGCCCGAGGCCGCCCACAGCGGGTTCTCCACGTTCCGCCGGATCGTGGACCAGAGCGCCTTCCCGCAGGTGTTCAGCGGCCTGGGCACCGGTGAGCTGGCCGAGGTGGCGCCGCCGGACCCCGACGTGCTCACCACCCCGGAGCTGATCGAGTCGAGCCGCAGCGTGGTGAAGGTGCTGGGCACCGCGCCCTCGTGCCAGCGCCGCGTGGAGGGGACCGGCTTCGCCTACGCGGAGGACCGGATCATGACCAACGCGCACGTGGTCGCCGGGGTCACCGACGACCTGCGGGTGGTCACCCGGGAGGGCTACCAGCTCGACGCCACGCTGGTGCTCTTCGACGCCCAGCAGGACCTGGCCGTGCTGCACGTGCCGGGCCTGGACCTGGAACCGCTGGAGTTCACCTACGAGGCCCCGCAGGGCGGTGACGCGGTCGTGGCGGGCTTCCCGCGCAACAGCGGCTTCACGGCCGTCCCGGCGCGCGTCCGCGCCCGCCAGACGGCGCAGGGGCCGGACTTCTACCACTCCCAGCAGGTGAGCCGGGAGATCTACCAGGTGCGCGCCGTGGTGCGCCCGGGCAACTCCGGCGGCCCGCTGCTGTCGCCGGACGGCACCGTGTACGGGGTGGTCTTCGCCGCCGCCACGAACGAGCCCGAGACGGGTTACGTGCTCACCGCCGACGAGGTCGCGGAGAACGCCCAGAGCGGCCTGGAGAACGACGAGCAGGTCTCCTCCCAGGCCTGCGACTGATCGCGTGGCTGCGTTGTCCACAGGCCGGATCCGGGGCTTTCGGGGGCGCGCGGGAGGCGGTTGACTGGATGTACAGGGGGCCCGGGGGCACGGTCGGCACCGTGCTGCCCGCCTTCGCTCCGGGGCCCGCGCCCGCTCCGGGGCCCGCGGTCGCGTCGGCGCACGCCCAGCGGTCCCGCATCCACCCCGGGGCCCGCGCCTGCGTCGGCGCAGGACTCGCGGCCGCGCCGGGCCTCCCGGCGTGACGGGCGGCCCGTGACACACCGAGGGCGCCTCCCCGCGGGGAGGCGCCCTCGTGAGCGTTCGGACACCGGCCCGGCGACCCTAGTTGGAACTCGGGTCGGGCGAGTGCTCCGTGGCCAGCGGCCAGCTCATCCGCACCACGGTCCCCCGGTCGCTGGGGTCGATCTTCACCTCGTCGGCCAGACCCGTGATGACCGCCAGGCCCAGCCCCGGGGAGAACCCGGAGATCCCGCCGGGAGGGGTGTCCTCACCGTCCAGGAAGAGCCCGTCGAGCAGGGACGGGTTGGCGGGCTCCTCCGTGTCCTTGGCCGGGGCACGGTCGGAGACGACGACCTCGAAACGTTGCGTCGCGCTCCCGTTGGCGCGCAGGATGCTGCTCGTGGCGTCGGTGCGGGACTCCGACGCCGGATCAGGCCCGCTGCCGTCGATCAACTGGAGCAGGATCGGCTGTGTGGGGCAGTGCAGCTTGTGCGCCGCCACCGCCCGGGAACACGCCTCACCGACCGCCAGCCTGATCTCGTCGATCGCTGAGGCGGCGATACCCGCCCGCCGTGCGACGGTGGCGGCCATGAGCCGCGCCGTGCGCACGTGAGCGGGGAGCGCGCTGATCGTGAGCGTGATGGTTGCCATCGCTCGCTCGGGGCTACTTCGCGGAACGCTTGTCGATGGCTTCCTGCACCGAGTCGTGGATGCCGAAGACCTTGGTCAGACCGGTGATCCGGAAGATCTTCAGGATGCGCTCCTGGGTGCAGACCAGGTCGAGGGTCCCGTCGTGGGCCCGGACGCGCTTGAGCCCGCCCACGAGCACACCGAGGCCCGTCGAGTCCAGGAACTCCACCTTCTCCATGTTGACCACGAGGTGGAAGTTGCCCTTGTTGACCAGGTCGATCAGCAGCTCGCGGAGCCGGGGCGCGGTATAGACATCGATCTCACCCTCAACGACGACGATCTCGGTGTCGCCCTCGGTGTAATGATCAAGCTTCAAGTCCACTAGTCCTCCAGCGCCGAACCGCGAAAAACGCGAATGATCTCTGCCGGGCGTTACCCCACCAGCACGCATTCAACCACGCGTGTCGAGTGCGTCTTCCTGTGATGCACAGAAAAACCGTGACACCGCGCCACTGTTCCCCCGGATGTCACACTGAAACCAATGTCCCAGTGCTCCACCCTTGGGTGAGAGGCGCCTGCGGGCCTCGAACGCGTACCAGTGAGGAGGGGTCTCGGATGAGGCGACCGGAGCCCGTGCTTCCCGGTGTGTGGCGTGACGATACCCGGTACCCACAGGTGACCCACATCGAGCACGTGGCCCGCAACGACGGGGTGAGCGGGGAGTGGCCGGTGTGGACCGCGCCCCACCTGGTCGAACGGCTCGCCGACAGGGGGATCACGGGACCGTGGTCCCACCAGGCCGAAGCCGCCGACCTCGCACGTTCGGGCCGTGATGTGATCATAGCCACGGGTACCGCCTCGGGAAAGTCACTCGCCTTCCTCCTACCCGCTGCGGACGCGATTGACGCGGGCGGAACCGTGCTCTACCTCTCCCCGACCAAGGCGCTCGCCCAGGACCAGCTGCGGTGGATAACGGACCTCTCCCTGCCGGGGATGCGGACAGCCGTCTATGACGGCGACACCCCGGCCGAGGAGCGCTCCTGGGTGCGCGAGCACGGCAACTACGTGCTCACCAACCCGGACATGCTGCACCACGGCATCCTGCCCCGCCACGGGGCGTGGGCGCGCTTCCTGCGTCGGCTGCGCTACGTGGTGATCGACGAGGCGCACCGATACCGGGGGGTTTTCGGCTCGCACGTCGCGCAGATCCTGCGTCGGCTGCGCCGCGTGTGCGCCCGCTACCGGTCGCGTCCGGTGTTCGTGCTCGCCTCGGCCACCTCCGGCAGCCCCGCCGAGAGCGCCGCCCGGCTGACCGGCGTGCCCGTCACGGCGGTCAGCCGGGACGGTTCCCCGCGTCCGGGGATGTCCGTGGCGCTGGTGGAGCCGGAGTTGACCGACCTGACCGGCGAGCACGGGGCGCCGATCCGCAGGACGGCGCCCTCGCAGGCCGCCGAGATGCTCGCCGACCTGGTCCGCGACGGTGTGCGCACCCTGGTGTTCGTCCGCTCCCGGCAGGGTGCGGAGGTGGTCGCGCTGACCACCCAGCGCCTGCTGGCCGAGCGCGGCGACCACGCCCTGGCCGGGAGGGTGGCCGCCTACCGGGGCGGATACCTGGCCTCGGAGCGCCGGGAGCTGGAGGAGGCCCTGCGCTCGGGGGAGATCCTCGGCCTGGCCAGCACCAACGCCCTGGAGCTGGGGGTGGACATCAGCGGTCTGGACGCGGTGCTCATCGCCGGGTGGCCGGGAACCCTCGCGTCACTGTGGCAGCAGGCGGGCCGTGCCGGACGGCGCGGGGAGGACGCGCTGGCGGTGTTCATCGCCCGTGACGACCCTTTGGACACCTACCTGGCGCACCACCCGGAGGCCATTTTCGGCCGGTCCGTAGAAGCGACCGTCCTCGATCCGGAAAACCCGCACATCCTGGGGCCGCACCTGTGCGCGGCCGCCCAGGAGCTGCCGATCACCAAGGACGACTTCGATCTCTTCGGAGCGACGACCGAGGAGCGGCTCGCCGAACTCGTCGAACACCGCCTGCTGCGAAGGCGTCCACGGGGCTGGTTCTGGACGAGTAACGAGCGGGCCAGCGACCTAGCCGATATCCGCGGGTCGGGCGGGCCTCCCGTACAGATCGTCGACACCGGGAGCGGCCAGCTGCTCGGCGAGGTCGACGAGCCCGCCGCCCACGGCACCGTCCACCCCGGCGCGGTGTACCTGCACCAGGGGTACACGTACCTGGTCGACGACCTCGACCTCGACGAGGGCGTCGCCCTGGTCCACCCGGCGGAGCCGCCCTACAGCACCTGGGCGCGCGACACCACCGACATCACGGTCCGGTCGGTGCTGCGCCAGGAGGAGTGGCCGAGCGGGGCCACCGTGTACTTCGGCGAGGTGCAGGTGGTGCGCCAGGTGGTCGGGTTCCTGCGCAGGGACGTGCGCACCGGTTCGGTCCTGGGGGAGCAGTCGCTGGACCTGCCCGAGCGCACCCTCGACACCCGCGCGGTGTGGTGGACGCTGCCCGCCGAGGGCGAGGAGCGGCTGCGCCGGGAGGACGTGGGGCTGCTGGGCGCCGCCCACGCCGCCGAGCACGCCGCGATCGGGCTGCTGCCGCTGCTGGCGACCTGCGACCGCTGGGACATCGGCGGGGTGTCCACCTCCGTGCACGGTGACACCGGCAGGCTGACGGTGTTCGTCTACGACGGGTACGAGGGCGGCGCGGGCTTCGCCGAACGGGGGTACGCGGCGGCGCGCGAGTGGCTGTCCGCGACCCGCGCGGCCATCGCCGACTGCGAGTGCGACCAGGGCTGCCCGTCATGCATCCAGTCGCCCAAGTGCGGTAACGGCAACGAGCCGTTGAGCAAGGCCGGCGCGCTGCGCCTGCTCGACGAGGTCCTCGCGGACGGCGAGGACTGACTGCCGGGACGAGGCCGTCCACAGCCTGTGGACGAAGCGCGGGGGCGCGGAGGGAGTTATCCACAGGCTGGGGAAGGGGCTTTCGCGTCGGCTCCGGCCCGCCGAACCTGGAGGAAGAGGGCCGGAGCAGACGGCCCCCCACCAGGAAGGCCGCCATGTCCGCTCCCGTGCCCACGCCCCCTCCCGC
>NZ_QPFC01000028.1:0-3512 GCF_003427465.1 Nocardiopsis sp. TNDT3
GGATACGCCTGCAACAGGAGGTCGACCGCGGCGGGCTGGCGGTACAGGAGGTCGCGCATCGCGGTGACGTAGTGGGCGATCCGCTCCCCGGCGTCGTCCAAGGCCCGGGTGCGGTCGATGGCGGCGTACAGCTCGGCCGCGACCACCTCCTCGACGACGGCCTCGATGAGGCCGACCCTGCCGCCGAACCGGTTGAAGATCGTGGCCTTGCTCACCCCGGCCGCCCGGGCGACCTCCTCCAGCGGCACGGTCAGGCCCCGCCCCCGGAAGACGTCGATCGCGGCGCGCCGGATCTGCTCGGCGTTGCGCTTGGCGTCGGCCCGCAGGCGGGGCCCCGAAGACGCCGCACCCGTCATGGCCGCCCACCGTCCCCCACCGCCGTCACAACAACTTGACTCATATGGTCAGTTTACCTAGTGTCATCGGCGCGAGCGAAGTTGACCGATCTGGTCAACTTAAGCGCGGGTGGCCGACCACCAAACCCGTGCCGCTTCCGCCCGGGCCCGGGGACCGCCGTACGCGCACCCCGCCGGGGCGTCGGGTTCCCCGGCACCGCCGCGACCCGCCCACCTGGCCGGGCACGGACACACATGGAGAGGACCACAGGCATGATCGTCGTCACCGGCGCCACCGGCGCACTCAACGGGGCCACCGTCGAGCACCTCCTCAGGCGCGTCCCGGCCGACCGGATCGGCGTCAGCGCGCGCGACGTCGCCAGGGCGCGGCACCTCGCCGACCGCGGGGTGCGTGTGCGACAGGGCTCCTACGACGACCCGGCCGCGCTGCGCGACTCCTTCGAGGGCGCCGACCAGGTGCTCCTGGTCTCCTCCGGCGACACGGAGGCCGACGTGGTCGGCCAGCACCGCGTCGCGATCGAGGCGGCCGTCGCGGCCGGCGCCCGGCGGATCCTCTACACCAGCCAGCACGGCGCCGCCGCCGACAGCCCCTACCTCCCGGCGCGCCTGCACGCCGCCACCGAGGCGATCCTCGCCGGGTCGGGAACCGCCTGGACCGCGCTGCGCTACGGGTTCTTCGGCAGCCTGGACCTCCTGCTCGGCCCGTGGCAGCGGACCGGGGTGATCGCCCAACCGGCGGACGGCCCCCTCCCCTGGGCCGACCGCGCCGACCTGGCCGAGGCCGCGGCGGTCATCCTCACCGGTGAGCGCTCCTTCAACGGACCCGTCACCCTCGCACCGCCCGGGTCCGTCACCCTCGGCGACTTCGCCCGGATCGCCTCCGAACTCACCGGCCGCGACATCGAACGCGTCGTCGTGGACGACGAGCGCTGGAGCGCCGAGCAGGTCGCGAGCGGCGTCCCGGAACACGTGGTCGGGCTGACGCTCATGATGTCGCGGGCCGCCCGCGACGGGTACTTCGCGGGACACCACCCGCTGCTGACCGAGCTGCTCGGCCGCGAGCCCCGCAGCGCCGCCGAACAGCTGGTGGACCACATCGCGGCCTCGGGAGCCTCCTCACCGACCGCCTGACCGCCGCCCGGCAAGGGACCAAGGAACTTTTCTTCCCCCGTCAGGTGAAGTACCCCTTCGTCCATGAGCGACAGCAGAAGGATCACCTGGGAAGGCTTCTTCAACACCCGCGACCTCGGCGGCCTGCCGAGTCGGGACGGACGCGGCGTCCGCCGGGGCGCCTTCATCCGCTCCGCCGACCCGCGCTTCGTCACCGACAGGGGCTGGCGGGCCGCCTACGAGGCGGGTGTGCGCACCGTCGTGGACCTGCGCAACCCCGACGAGATCCGTCCGGCTCCGGGTGAGGGCCCCACGAGCCGGGGCGGGTCCGCCGCCTTCCCCGCGGATTCGGCCCCGACTCCCCTGCCCGCCGGGATGACGCGTCTGGAGGTGGCCCTGGACCATGTCGAGGACGTCGGGTTCTGGCAGGAGGTCAACCGCCGACGGTTGAACGGGAGCCCGCTCTACTACCGCCCCTTCCTGGACCGCAAGGCCGAACGGTGCGCCGCGGTGGTCACCGCCCTGGCCCAGGCCGGGCCGGGCGGCGTCCTGTTCCACTGCGGGGCCGGACGCGACCGCACCGGACTGGTCGCCCTGCTGCTGCTCGCCCTGGCCGACGTCGGAGCCGAGGCGATCGCCGACGACTACGAGCTGTCCACGACCGAACTCGTCCCGCTCTTCGCCGCGATGGGGCAACCGGACCAGGGCGCCGTGATCGAGGCCGTGCTGTCCGAGCGCGGCCTGACCCTGCGCGACACCGTCCTGGACGCCCTGCGCGGGCTGGACGCGCACGCCTACCTGCTGGCGGCGGGGGTCGCGGAGGAGGACCTGGCCGTCCTCCGGGAACGGCTCCTGGACTGACCACGCCTCCGCACGGCACGGTCCGCCCGTCCGAACAACGGATGGGCGGGCCTACCAGCCCGGTCGGTGGCCGGGCCGCCCCCCGGGGAACGCTCAGCCGCGCAGCCGCGCGTTGAGCCGTGCGGCCTGCCGCGTGAGGTGGTCGCGTTCGGGCAGGTTGGGCGCCGACCGGGCGGCCTCGGCGTAGAGCCGCGCCGCGGTGGCCGGATCGCCGTCGCGCTCACGCAGGTACGCGGCGGCGGCGCTGTGCCGGGGCACGGAGGGGTCCACCTCCGCCAGGGCGGCCAGACCCGCCCGCGGACCGTCGGCCTCACCGACCGCGACGGCCCGGTTGAGGCGGGCCACGGGGCTGTCGGTGAGGCGCACCAGTTCGTCGTACCACTCGACGATCTGCGTCCAGTCGGTCTCCTCGGCCGTCCGGGCGTCGGCGTGCAGGGCGGCGATCGCGGCCTGGGCCTGGTACTCGCCCAGGCGGTCGCGGGCCAGGGCCGCCTGGAGCACGCCGACGCCCTCGGCGATCATGCGGGTGTCCCACAGGCCGCGGTCCTGCTCGGCGAGGGGCACCAGCCTGCCGTCGGGACCGGTCCGCGCCGGGCGCCGGGCGTGGTGCAAAAGCATGAGCGCGAGCAGCCCCGCGACCTCCTCGTGGTCGATCGCGGCCGCGAGCTGGCGGGTGAGCCGGATCGCCTCGGCGGCGAGGTCGACGTCTCCGGAGTAGCCCTCGTTGAAGACCAGGTAGAGCACGCGCAGCACGGTGGCGACGTCGCCGGGCCGGTCGAACCGGACGCCAGCGACGGTCCGCTTGGCCCTGCTGATGCGCTGGGCCATGGTCGCCTCCGGCACGAGGTAGGCCCGCGCGATCTGGCGCGTGGTCAGGCCGCCGACCGCGCGCAGCGTGAGCGCCACGGCCGAGGCCGGTGTCAGGGACGGGTGCGCGCACAGGAAGTACAACCGGAGCGTGTCGTCCACCGCCTCGCCCGGGCCGGGTACGGGTTCGGCCTCGACGCGTACCTCGCGGTGCCGTCGGGAGGTGTCGGCGCGGGCGGCGTCGAGGAACTTGCGCCAGGCCACCGTGACCAGCCAGCCCCTGGGGTCGTGCGGCGGGTGGTCCGGCCACACGCGCACAGCCTCGACCAGGGCTTCCTGTACGGCGTCCTCGGCCGCGGCGAAGTCCGCTCCGCGGCG
>NZ_QPFC01000297.1:0-6152 GCF_003427465.1 Nocardiopsis sp. TNDT3
GTCGTGGTCGGGGCGGGTGGGGCCGGGCGGTCGGGGGTGCCGCGTCCGTTCACGAAGTGGTCGACGTGCGCGGCGATCAGGTCCAGTACCTCGGCGACGTCCTCCCGGGTGGCCCTGGGGTTGAGCAGGGTGAGTTTGAGGTGGGGCCTGCCGTCGACGGTGGTGCGGGCCACGAAGGCGCGGCCCGAGGCCAGCAGCGCCTCGCGTGCGTAGCGGTGGGCGGCGTCGGCGGTGTCGGGGTCGGCGCCGGGTACGGCGCAGCGGAAGACCAGGGTGCTCAGGCTGGGCCGGGTGACCACGGTGAAGCGCGGGTCGGCGTCGAGCAGGGTCCAGGCGGTGGCGGCCAGGTCCAGGACGCTGTCGAAGAGGGCGCCCACGCCGTCGGCGCCCATGACGCGCAGGGTGAGCCACAGTTTGAGGGCGTCGAAGCGGCGTGTGGTCTGCAGGCTCTTGTCGACCTGGTTGGGGGAGAGCAGGGGGGTGCTGCCGTCCGAGCGGGAGTTGAGGTAGTCGGCGTGGTAGGTGACGTGGCGCAGGACGTCGCGGTCGCGGACCACGATCGCGCTGGAGCTGACCGGTTGGAAGAAGGACTTGTGGAAGTCCACGGTGACCGAGTCGGCGCGTTCGACGCCCTCCAGCAGGTGGCGGTGGCGCGAGACCAGCAGGCCGCAGCCGTAGGCGGCGTCGACGTGCATCCACACGCCGCGCTGTCGGCACAGGTCGGCGATGCGGGGCAGGGGGTCGATGCTGCCGAAGTCGGTGGTTCCGGCGGTGGCGACGACGGCTATGGGCAGGAGTCCCTCGGCGCGGCATCGGCGCAGTTGGGCGGCGAGGGCGTCGGGGCGCATGCGGCGTCTGTCGTCGCAGGCCACGGTGATGACGGATTCGTAGCCCAGTCCGAGGAGGGCGGCGGACTTGGCGACGCTGAAGTGTCCGGCCTCGGAGGTCAGGACGCGCATCCGGGGCAGGAGTTCGGCCAGGCGGGTGTCCTGGCCCTCCTGCGCCTTGGCGCGGTGGTGGGCCTCGTCGCGTGCCATGAGCAGGGCCTGGAGGTTGGACTGGCTGCCGCCGCTGGTGAAGACGCCGTCCGCGGTCTCGCCGAAGCCGACGCGCTCGCACGTCCAGTCGATGAGCCGCTGTTCGATCAGGGTGCCCCCGGCGCTCTGGTCCCAGGTGTCGAGGGAGGAGTTGACGGCGGACAGGACGGTCTCGCCGAGCAGGGCGGGCAGGACCACGGGGCAGTTGAGGTGTCCCATGTAGCGGGGGTGGTGGAAGTAGACGGCGTCGTCGAGGTAGACGCGTTCGAGTTCGTCCAGGGCCGCGGTGGGGTCGTGGAGCGGCTGGTCGAGGTCGACCTTGTCGATCTGGGGGCGCAGGTCCTCGGCGGTGGCTCCGGTGAGCGGCCGGTCGGCTCCGGCGATGCGTCGGGCTACGCGGGCCGCGGCCTCCCCCGTCAGGTCGCGGTAGCGTTCGGCGCTCCGGGCGTCGAACAGCTGTGTCCGGGGGTCGTCGGGGTCCTGGCCGGAGGGGGGTGTGGGCCTGGTGCCGAGGGCACCGGCGTTCCCGTGCAGCGGGCCCGGTGCGGACCGCGCGAGGGAGCTCATGGATCATCCTCCTGGAAACGGGCATGCCGACAGCATCCGCAAAGCGGATGTGGGCATAGGGTGAGGAACTTCGCGAACACTCTTATGTAGGTCGCCCTAACTAAGGGGAGGCTAGCCTAAGCGTTCGAGCCCGTACAGTGTGAGGAGGGTTACAGTGGCGACCATGGCGGTCGCTCGGAGTGATCGTAGGCCGCTGAGCAGGGCGAACGATCGTGACACAGGGTGATGTGGCCTTCGCGAGGACCGCACATCCGACACGGCGGGCTTTTTCTCGCCGAATGGACGTTTACCCCTCCCGGCGCCTCCGTGGCGCTTCGGGAGAGGTCCGTGACCCGGCCCCGCGCCGGGGAGCGGTCGGCGTCGTGACGGGGCGGCCGGGCGAACGCGGACGAGCGCGGCCGCGCCGGTCAGGCGGACGCTCCCTTGCCGGTGGCCATGACGGCGGTGCGGACCGCGTTGCGCAGTCCGGGGGCGGCGGCGTCGAAGCGCTCCTGGACCGCCCTGACCGCGGGCCGGTGCCGCCAGCGCTCGTTGGGGGCGAACACGGTCCACACGTCGCCCTCGGTCGCGATCGCGACCAGGGCCGCGTCCTGGAGGGGCACCGCCGCCGGGTCGCCGCCGCCCAGGACCGCCTCGCGCGTGCGCTCGCGCAGCCGGTCCGCCTCCTCGGGACGGTTGGGGGTGACCGTGCGGGTGGGGAAGACCCCCAGCGTCCGGCCGCGCCTGACCGTGACCGACCCGTTCGCGACGAGCCCCTCGCGCACCATCTCCTCGGCCCTGCCCATCTGGGGGTAGAGGAGGTTGATCCAGTGGTGCGGCTCGTTGGGGGACAGGTCGGACAGGACCCGGGCCAGGAACGGGTCCCGGGGCGCCCGGGCGATGGCGCGCGTCACCTTGCCGTCGCGGGGGCGCAGCAGCCCGCCCAGGGTCAGGTCGGCCAGCGCCGCGGCGCACAGCAGTTGGCCGCGGTAGCCGGCGCTGACGGGGTCGAACCGGTTGTTGTCGGTGTCGTAGCTGAGCAGGTAGAGCCGCTGCGGCAGCGTCAGGTCCATGTCGTTCTCCTCTCGAAGGCGTCCTCGCGGGGCGCCCGCCCGCGGCGGGAGCCCTCGCGGGCCCGGTCGGGATCTGTCGTGGAAGTACCCCGTCCGCGTGTGCGGGCGGCCCGCGCCGGGGCCCTCACCTGCGCGGTTCCCAACGGAAGATCCGGGTGGCCGCCGCGACGGCGACGACGACCCAGGCCAGCGTGGGCGCCAGCAGGAACAGGGAGTCGGCGACCGGGACGCCGCCGCTCCATGCGTTGACGACCAGCTCCGAGGCCGAGCCGCCGGGCAGCAGCCGCTTGAGCAGGGTCAGCTCCTCGGTGCCGGTGAACCCCACCCACCCGGAGACGGCCAGGACGCCGATCATGATGGGCAGCGTGGTCACCTGGGCGTGGTCGGGGGAGTTGGTCAGTCCGGCCGTGGCCAGCCCCAGGCCCGCCATCATGACCATCGTCGCGACGACGGCCGCCACCAGCAGGAGCAGGTTGTCCGGGGCGCCGCCGACCACGGCCAGCACGGTCAGGATCACGGCCACCTGGACCAGCGTGACGGCGGTGACCGGGAGCAGCAGCCCGGTGAGGATACTGGCGTCGCCCGAGGCCGTGGAGCGCAGCCGCTTGAGGAAGAGGTTCTGCCTCCGGGAGGCGAGCGTGGTGACCGAGGTGGTGTAGAGCCCCATGGTCACCACGAGGAACACCAGGATCGAGGCGATGGCGCCCGGGTCCACGGCCTCGCGCAGCGCGGGGAAGGTCTGGTGCATGTAGATGTAGAACGCGCTGGAGGCCGCCGGGACGATGAGCATGGTGACCAGAACCAGCCGGTTCCGGAAGATCTGGATCAGCTCGCTCTGAGCGATCGAGAGCATGGTGCGGGTCCTTTTCCTGGAAGGTGCGGGAGAGCCGGGGCGGTGGACGTCGTCCGCCGCGCGGCGGGGCGCGGGTACCCGGGGACACGGGTCCCGGAAGAGCGGGCTAGTCGTCGCCGATGGAGCGGAAGACGTCGTCGAGCCGGGTCGGCCCGGCCTCCAGCCCCCGCAGTTCGACCGCGTTGTCCTGCGCCCAGCCGAGCAGGGTGTACAGGTCCTTCTGCAGGCCGAGGGTCTCGACGAGGAAGGCCCCGTCGCCCTGGCGCGCGGCCTGGACCGGCGGCGTCGGAGCGGTGTCGGGCAGGGAGAAGCGGATCGTGGCCGGAAGGGTCTGCGTCAGCTCGGCCACGGTGCCCTCCCGGTGGAGGGAGCCCCTGTGCATCAGCCCGATGCGGTCGGCGCGCTGCTGGGCCTCCTCCAGGTAGTGCGTGGTCAGCACGATGGTCGAGCCGTCCTCGCGCAGCCTGTCCACGGCCTCCCACAGCCCGTCCCGGGACTGGATGTCCAGCCCGGTGGTGGGCTCGTCCAGGAAGATCAGCTCCGGCGACCCGTACGCGGCGGTGGCGAAGTCCAGCCGCCGCTTCTCGCCGCCCGAGAGCTGGGACACCTTGGTACCGGCCTTGGCGGTGAGGCCGACCATGCCGAGCACGCGTCCGACCGTGTCCGTGCGCAGGGTGAGCCCGCCGATCAGCCGGACCGACTCCTTCACCGTCAGGTCCGGGGAGAACCCGCTCTCCTGGAGCATGATGCCCACCCGGGGCCGCACGGCGCGCCGGTCGCGCGGGTCCTGGCCGAAGACCCGTACGGTGCCCGAGGTGGCGGTGCGGTGGCCCTCGACGGTCTCCAGGGTCGAGGTCTTGCCCGCGCCGTTCGTGCCGAGCAGCGCGTAGAGCTCCCCGCGCCCCACCTGGAGGGACAGGTCCCTCACGGCGTGGAAGTCCCCGTACTTGAGGTTGAGCCGTTCGACGTCGATGACTGCTGTGGAGGTCATGTGTCCATTGCAGCGTCCGACGCGCTCCGGGGGCAGTGGGACCACGTCACCACCCGGCCGTGACGTTTGTCGGGGTGAGGCCATGACGCGGTGTCACTGGTGGGCGCGGCGCGATCGGCGGAATACTGGGGCGGACCCTTGCCCTCGAACCCGGAGAGCCGCACATGGACACCCGGCCCCCGCGCACCCCGCCGACGGCGGCTCCGGCCCTCCTGCGGCCGCCCGGGGCGCTGGTCCGGCACGACCCGTCGGCGTCCTACGCCTTCGCCACCGTGGCCGCCCCGCGCGAACGCGTGGCCGACCGCGGCGGCGGGTCGACGGTCGGACACGACAAGGGCCGGTCCCCGACCGCCGCGCAGTTCCCGCGCCCGGCCCCGGCACAGCGCACGACAACGCGGAAGGACAACCGATGACCACCGTGGTACTCGCCGACGACGAGGCCCTCCTGCGCAAGGCGATGGCCGCCCTGCTCCCGCTGGAGGGGGAGATCACCGTGCTCGCCGAGGCGGAGGACGGGGAGGAGGCCGTGCGGGCCACGCTGGACCACCGGCCCGACGTGCTCGTCATCGACCTGGAGATGCCCAACGTGGACGGGCTCGGCGCCGTCGAGCGGATCCGCCGTGAACTGCCGGACCAGGTGATCCTCATGCTCACCCGCCACGCCAGGCCCGGGGTGCTCCGCAAGGCGCTCAAGCTCCGGGTGCAGGGGTTCGTCAGCAAGTCCGCGGAACCGGCGCACATCGCCTCGGTCATCGCCAACCTGCACCAGGGCAGGCGGTGGATCGACCCGGACGTCTCCGCGCTCGCCGTCATCGACGACTGCCCGCTCACCGACCGCGAGGTGGACGTGCTGCGGGCGACCAGCGAGGGCTACTCGGTCGCCGACATCGCCGCCCAGCTCCACTTGGCGGAGGGCACGGTGCGCAACTACCTCTCCAACGCGATGCAGAAGACCCAGACGCGGACGCGGCACGAGGCGGCGCGGTACGCGCGCGAGCACGACTGGCTGTGAGCCTTCGGCGCCGTTTTCCCGGACGCCGCCTTCCCGGCGTCGTGGGCCCGTGACACCGGCCCGCGGCGCCGCTTCTCCGGTGTGCCCGGGCCGGTTCGGGACCGGGGCGGGCCCGTGTGCCTCCCAGCGGAGGGCGGCCTCCCGTCTCCCCGCGGGAGGCCGCGGACTTCCGTGCGCCCGGGGAGCGCCGGGGGGACACCCGGGCGCCGGGGCGGTCGTGACACATCGGTGACCTCGTGTTTCGCGTTCCACCAGTGACACCACGTCATGGTCGGTCGCAGCGCGACGTCACGGCGAAGTGGTGACGCCGTCGCACTGCCCGAGGAGCGCGCGCACCGGTGGAATAGGGGTCATGAGCTTCACACCGGCCACCACCGGAGGACACCCGGAGCGAACGCGAAGCACCTCGTCGCCCCTTCCCCGCACGGGGGCGGCCCGGATGCGACCGCGACCGCGACGGAGCGCCGACCCGGCGGCGGAGCCGGTCCCGGACCCGAAAGAGAGGAACGACATGGCACGCAGCGACACGACCGCAGCCCAGAACCTCCTCGACTCCCCCGAGCACACCGACCCGAACACCTCCCCGGACGGAGTGACCATGACCGAGCACCTCCCCGCCCAGCCCCGGCAGTCCCCCGGC
>NZ_QPFC01000298.1:0-2652 GCF_003427465.1 Nocardiopsis sp. TNDT3
GGACTCGGACCAGCGTTCGCTCCGCGTCCGCCGCTCGGGCTCGGCCCCGCGCTCGTACGCGGGCCAGCGCTCGGGTTCCGCCCGCGCGGCGGGGCGCTCGACGGGCTGTTCCCTGCGCGGCCGCTCGTACCGCTCCGCCTGCGGCTCCGGGTAGCGGTCCCACTCCAGTGGCTGGCGTCCGGTGGCCCGCTCGCGCTCGGCGGGCCGCTCCGGAGCCCGCTCCCGCTCGACGGGACGGCGTTCGGCGGGGTGGCGCTCGGCGGCGGCCGGACGCGCGGGCGGCGCCGGGCGCGGCGGCTCGTCCCGGTGCGCGGCGGAGGACGGGCGCAGGGGAGCGGGGCGTTCGCGCTCGGAGGACGGCTGGGACTCGGACCGGGGCAGGTCCGAGGCGGTCTCGGTGCGGCGCGGGGCGAAGGGCGTCACGGTCGCGCCGGGGGAGGAGACGGGTTCGGGGTCGGGTGAGGAGAACCGGGCGGCCTCCTCGTCGGCGGGGGCCACGCTGTTGTGTCTGGGCTCGTACAGCCAGTGGGCGACGCGCTCCTCGCCGCCGTGCAGGAACACGAGCTTGAGCTGCCAGGACCGGTCCTCGCGCTTCCACGAGTCCCACGCCGCGTCACCGGTCTCCAACTGGTGCGCGCCGATCCGCTTGGTGACCAACTCCTCCAGGGAGGGGCCCGGGGCGGCGTCGCCGTGCGCGCGCACGCTCGCGCGCTGGGCCTGCTGGGCGATGTACTCGCGTTCCTGGAGGACGGGGCCCTCGAACCAGCGGACCCTCTCGATGGGGATACCGGAGATCTCGGAGATGGCCTCCGCGGTCTCGCCGGACCGGATACGGGCCTGGATTTCCTTGGGGCGCAACGGATTCTCCACTTCGATCTCGTACTGGCCGAGCCGGGAGAACTGGCCGCGTACTGCGGCGCGGAGGCGGTCGTCGACGGGCAGCGTGAAACGGGTTCCACGGCCGGCGCTGGCGAGCACCAGGTAGGTGCCGTCCTCGCTCACGGCCACGAGGCGAAGCTCGTGCATCGCCCTCCCTTTCGCGTCCCGTCGAGGGCAGGTCCCGCGACCCACCCCCGCGTTCTCCAAGTCTGGTCGGCCGACAACTGTTCGGCCAGTACCGCGCCCGGCATGTCCGAACTGTGTGCCCGCCTCCCGATCCGCGGCTGTCGCCGCGGTGGGAGCCGCCCCGGGGGTACCCGGGGCCCTCACGGTCGCTTCGGTGCCAATCTTGGCACGCTGACCCTTCCGCGACCGGGAGCGATCGCGGGGGAATGTCGCCGATCCCGCACGAGGGCTCAGCCGTGATGGTATCCCGCGTCCCCCGAATCACCCCAGGTCTGGGAAAAACTCCGATCCCGGACCGTTCCACGGGTACACGGACCCTCCGGGACGCAACTCGACACGCCGATGTGTACCAGAGAGTGATGCTTCTTATTTCATGGCGTTATCGGAAACCTGTCGCCCTTAGCCTGAGTTATCAAGCTATGGGCGAAATGTGAAGTTCGGGGTCTGTGGGGTTGTATGCCCCACCACACGCCCATCCCGCGCTGACAGTCCCGTCGCGCCCGTGCGCGGCCGACGAAGGGGGGACGACCGGATGGGTCGGACCGCACACCACGACGACCAGGAAGAAGGGGAGGAGGACGCCAAGGGAAGGAAGAAGTTCGACCTGAGCGTCTCCCAGGTCGCCGGTGCCGGAGCCGCGACGCTGGCCGCGGCCACCGCGGCCTCCTACCTGAACGTGTACGGCACGGTCATCGGCGCCGCCGTCATGGCCGCGCTCAGCACACTCGTCAGCCCGCTGTTGCAGCACTGGTTCTCACGCGGCGGCGAGCAGGCCAGGCAGTTGGCCGGTCGGGCCTCCGGCCCCCGGGGCGCCGCTGAGGTACCCAACGCCCCGGGGGCCCCGGTGGCG
Organism: Nocardiopsis sp. TNDT3; assembly: GCF_003427465.1. NCBI lineage: Bacteria > Bacillati > Actinomycetota > Actinomycetes > Streptosporangiales > Nocardiopsidaceae > Nocardiopsis > Nocardiopsis sp. TNDT3. The sequence continues at coordinate 1,916 of NZ_QPFC01000298.1, forward strand.
CCGCCGCCCGAGGGCATCTCCGAGACCGCCCTGCTCCGGCAGGTCTCCGAGACCGGGACCGCTGAGGAGGACGCCGACGCCACCCGCACCATGGCCCTGCCCGCGCTGGACGGCCGGACCCGGACCCCGGCCGACCCCGGCGCCACCGCGCGGATGCCCGCCGTCGGCCCGTGGCCTCCGGGCGCGGACGACTCCGGTGATCACGGCGGCTCCGACGGCGAAGCCGGGGGCGCCGGCGAACGCGAGGGCGGTCGGCGGCGCGGCTGGCGCTCCCTGATCATCCCGGCCGCCGCGGTCTTCGCCCTGGTCATGCTGGTCATCCTGGTGTTCGAGCTGTTCACCGGGCGCTCCCTGACCTCCTGGACCCAGGGCTCGGAGGAGCCCAGCGCGCCCACGCTGTTCGGCGGCTCCACCTCCGCGCCCCCGGCCGAGGAGGACGAGCCCGAGAACCAGGGGACCGGCGACGACACCCCCGACCCCTCGCCCGGGGAGCAGGAGCAGGTCCCGGGCACCGGCCAGCCGACCGAGCCCGCCCCCGAGACCGAAGCGCCCGGGGACGACGGGACCGGCGAGGGCGGCGTCACGGAGGAGGAGGTCCCCGGCGGCACCGGCGGGACCACCGAGCCCACCGCACCGCCGGAGGACGGCGGCGGGACCCAGGACCCGGGCGGGCAGGTCCCCGGCCCCGGGACCGGCGGACAGGGCGGCGAGGAGGCCGTCCCCGCGCCCCCGCCCGC
>NZ_QPFC01000299.1:0-12072 GCF_003427465.1 Nocardiopsis sp. TNDT3
CTCCTTATCACTGCGGGGATCGGGGGCGGGTGCGGACACTCCCGCGAACCCCTCGAAAGGTTAAAGTGACCTCCATCACATGGAACGGGGTCCGCCGAGGGCTTCCGTGTGCGTCGAGCACCCCCGAACGTGCGCTAGAGTCTTACTTGTCCGGCCGACAGGGCGGGCAGGCAGGAAGCTCAGGGCGATTAGCTCAGTTGGCTAGAGCGCGTCGTTCACACCGACGAGGTCACTGGTTCGAGTCCAGTATCGCCCACACGGCTCTGAGACGGTCCCACTCGGGGGTAGGTACCCCGGTGGGGCCGTTTTTCGTTCGTGCGGGGCGCTGCCTCTTTCGTGCTGGGTCCCGTCCCGTTCGCGCGGGTGCTCCGGCGGTCCGCGGCCGTGGTCGGCGGGGGCCGGTCGACTCCAGAGGGGCCTAGTCGGACGGGGTGTCCGGCAGCGGGTGTCCGCGCCGCACCGCCCTGCGCTCGCGCAGACGCCGGAAGAACTCATCCTTCAGGCGCATCCCGTACCGCTCGGCGCGGTGGAACCACACCTGGGCGGGCCGCACCACCTTCTGCGCCCACCGGAACTCCGTGCTGAGGATGACCAGCCCCAGGATGACCGAGGCCAGGCCCGGGCCCGGAACGACCATCATGAGCAACCCGGCCAGGATCACGACGACGCCGACGGTCCCCACGAGCACGCTCCAGGGCAGGCGCAGCGCGGGGTGCGTGTGCATGCGCCTGCGGAAGAGGCGCAGCCGCGCTCGCATCCGCCGCCACCTGCGCGCGCGGGTGCGGCGGGTGGGGGATGTCTCCGGGGCCGGCTGGTCGTTGGTGGGGCTCGGTGACATGCGCTCACAGTATTCGGTCGAAGCGAGTGGATGCATTCGGGTCGACTGGGGGCGATGGCCAGGGCATCTGTTGATTCTCACCGATCCTGACAGTGGGATCAATGGCCTTTCGTAAGGGTGTGGACAGCCCCACGAAAGGTGACGTTCCATGACAGATCAGCCCCTGTCTGGTCCCCTGCCCCGCCTGTGGGCGGTTCACGCGGGTACGCCCTGAAGAGTCCGAATCCCTGACCGAATCCCCGGCCGGACCCCGGGTCCGCGGCACCGGAACCCCACCGTCCCACCACGTCCGCCGCGCCGCCAGCGTGGTCGCGCGGCCTGTGGACAACCGGGGCGGCCCCGCCCCGGAGCCGCTAGCATCAGGAGGGAGTACACGCCCGGCCGCGCACAGCGGCCGGTCCGCGTTCGACATCATCCACGTCTTCCTAGGAGTCACCGTGTCCGCCGCGCCTGAGCTGCACATCACCCTCGCCGGAACCCCGCGTGCGGTGGCGGCGAACACTACGGCGGGCCAGGCTCTGGAGGCCGACGGCAGGACCGTCATCGCGGCGCTGGTCAACGGCGAACCGCGCGACCTCGCCCGGGAGCTGCACGAGGGCGACACCGTCGAGCCGATCGCCATCGACTCCGAGGAGGGGCGGGCGATCCTGCGCCACTCCACCGCGCACGTGCTGGCCCAGGCCGTCCAGGAGCTCTTCCCCGAGGCCAAGCTGGGCATCGGCCCGCCCGTGGAGAACGGCTTCTACTACGACTTCGACGTCGCCGAGCCCTTCACCCCCGCCGACCTGAAGAGCATCGAGAAGAAGATGCAGCAGATCGTCAAGCAGGGGCAGCGCTTCGACCGCCGCGTCGTCTCGGACGAGGAGGCCCGCGCCGAGTTGGCCACCGAGCCCTACAAGCTGGAGCTGATCGGGCTCAAGGGCGGCGCCACCGAGGCCGCCGAGGGCGCCGGTGTGGAGGTGGGCGCCGGTGAGCTCACCATCTACGACAACGTCCACCCGCGCACCGGCGAGCTGTGCTGGAAGGACCTGTGCCGCGGGCCGCACCTGCCCACCACCCGCGTCATCCCGGCGTTCAAGCTCATGCGCACCGCCGCCGCCTACTGGCGCGGCAAGGAGACCAACCCGCAGCTGCAGCGCGTCTACGGCACCGCCTGGGAGAGCAAGGAGGCCCTCAAGGACCACCTGACCTTCCTGGAGGAGGCGGAGAAGCGCGACCACCGCAAGCTCGGCTCCGAGCTGGACCTGTTCTCCATCCCGGACGAGATCGGCTCGGGCCTGGCGGTCTTCCACCCCAAGGGCGGCACGGTCCGCCGGGTCATGGAGGACTACTCGCGGCGGCGGCACGAGGAGGACGGCTACGAGTTCGTCTACACCCCGCACGCCACCAAGGGCACCCTGTTCGAGAAGTCGGGGCACCTGGACTGGTACGCGGACGGGATGTACCCCCCCATGCAGCTCGACGGCGGCCAGGACTACTACCTCAAGCCGATGAACTGCCCGATGCACCACCTGATCTTCGACGCGCGCGGGCGCTCCTACCGTGAGCTGCCGCTGCGCCTGTTCGAGTTCGGCACCGTGTACCGGTACGAGAAGTCGGGCGTGGTGCACGGCCTGACCCGCGCCCGCGGCTTCACCCAGGACGACTCCCACATCTACTGCACCAAGGAGCAGATGGCGGACGAGCTCGACTCGCTGCTGACCTTCGTGCTCGACCTGCTGCGCGACTACGGCCTGGACGACTTCTACCTGGAGCTGTCCACCAAGGACCCGGAGAAGTACGTCGGTACCGACGAGGTCTGGGAGGAGGCCACCGAGATCCTGCGCGAGGCCGCGCAGAAGCAGGGACTGGAGCTGGTCCTGGACCCGGCGGGCGCCGCCTTCTACGGCCCCAAGATCTCGGTGCAGGCCAAGGACGCCATCGGCCGCACCTGGCAGATGTCCACCATCCAGGTGGACTTCAACATGCCCGAACGCTTCGACCTGGAGTACACCGCGGCCGACGGCTCGCGCCAGCGTCCGGTGGTGATCCACCGCGCCCTGTTCGGCTCCATCGAGCGCTTCTTCGCCGTCCTGCTGGAGCACTACGCGGGCGCGTTCCCGGCCTGGCTGGCGCCGGTGCAGGCGGTCGGCATCCCCATCGCCGACGAGCACGTGCCCTACCTGCGCGAGCTCGCCGCCAGGCTGCGCGCGGAGGGCATCCGCGTCGAGGTGGACGCCAGCGACGACCGCATGCAGAAGAAGATCCGCAACGCCCAGAAGCAGAAGGTGCCCTTCATGCTGCTGGCCGGTGACGAGGACGTCAGCAAGAACGCGGTGTCCTTCCGCTACCGGGACGGCTCGCAGAACAACGGCGTGCCGCTGGACGAGGCGGTGGCCGAGATCGTCGCCGCCGTCCGCGAGCGTCGCTGACGCCCGAAGCGCACGCGAGAGGAGCGCCCATCCGGGATGACCGGGTGGGCGCTCCGCCGTCTCGGGTCAGCGCCGCTCGCCGGGCGCCTGGAACTCCTCCTCGTCGCGGAACAGGTCCGCACGGGAGATGCGCGCGGTCGCGTTGGGGTCCGGGGCGGTCGTCTCCTCCTCGTCGTCGCGGAACAGGTCCGCGCGCGAGATGCGGTGCGTCGCGTTGGGGTCACTCATGAGGGCGGTACTCCTTGTTGCTACGGGGGCAAGGCGAATTTTATCCGCCTCACGGGCGGGTCCGGGTGCCCGGACGTGCGCGTGAGGCCGCTCAGCGGCCGGGGGCGCGCCGTTTCCAGGCCTCGGCGGGGATCCGCTCCACGAGGGCGATCAGGTAGTCGGCGGCGGTCACGGCCCGGTCGGGATCCAGCCGCATGGCCGCCCACGTGAGGACGTAGTCCCCGCTGAAGCGTACGGGAAGGGAACGGGACCTGGGATCGGTCAGCAGCCACTTGGTGACCACGTTGTCGAGCACGGCCCCGGTGAACGCGGGATCGTTGCCCGTCGCGTGGAAGGCGCCGGCGAAGTCGTCGTCGGAGGCGTCCGGGTCCCACCTGCGCAGTATCTGTAGTTCGGCGTTGGGTCCGGGGGTGCGCACGGCCACCACGCGGTGGACGCGGCGGATCCGCTCCGTGCCCCTGCCCGCCGTGTGGGTCTGCTCGAAGGCGACGACCAGGTGCTGGCCCCGGCGGCCGGTGAGCACGTGCTGTGCGCGCGGGTGCGGCCCGAGGGCGGCACGGGGGAGTACGGCGTCCCCCAACGGGCTGGGGAGCTGTTCGGTGTAGGTCCACCCGCGTTCACGCGCCCATCCGCGCAGCTCGGTGGAGCGTTCCTTGCGGAAGTGCGCGGCGACCGCGATCGTGCCGGCCGACATGACGACGGCGACCAGCGCGATCACAGACAGGGCGCCTTCCATGTCTCCTCCGGCTGGGGGATGTGAGGTGGCCGTGGGCCGCGAAGAGCCCATCCTGAGCTGGCCGGGTCGGGAAAGTCGGGGACCCGCGCTGGCCGTACGGATCCATTCTGTGTTGATTTCGGGTGCTTGTCACCCCTTGTTGTTGTTTCGCGGTGACGCTGGGGGTTCGCGGCCTCGCGGTGTCCGCCCACGGTCTACCCCGAACGGACGCGGCGCCACCGTCACCGTGCGTCCCCGTCCGGTCACCACCTGCGCGAACGCCTTCCTCCGCGCGGCTCTGGGACCCTCCTTCGCCTGCCGCGCGGCCCTTCCCGCCCCCGCGGCCCCGACGGTGCGCGGTCATGCGGCGCACACGGAGGGTGAGGGATGTCCGGAACCGGCCACCGTTCGCCCCGTCCGTGCCGCGACCGCCCCTCGCGGGCCGATCGCGGCCGCGGCGCTCCCGGGGACCGCCTAGGCGGGCAGGCCCAGCTCGCGGGCGATGAGCATCTTCTGCACCTCGCTGGTGCCCTCGCCCACCTCCAGGATCTTGGCGTCCCGGTAGAAGCGGCCCACGGGGTAGTCGTTCATGAACCCGTACCCGCCGAACACCTGTGTGGCGTCCCGCGCGTTGTCCATGGCCGCGTTGGAGGCCACCAGCTTGGCGACCGCCGCCTCCTTCTTGAAGGGCTCACCCGCCAGCATGCGCGAGGCCGCGTCGTAGTAGGCCAGCCGCGCGGTGTGCGCACGCGCCTCCATCTCCGCGATCTTGAACTGGATCGCCTGGTAGGTGCCGATCGCGCTGCCGAAGGCGTGCCGCTCGTGGGCGTAGCGCACGCTCTCGTCCACGCAGCCCTGCGCCAGGCCCACCGACAGCGCCGCGATGGCGATGCGGCCCTCGTCCAGGATCCGCAGGAACTGGGCGTACCCGCGCCCGCGCTCACCGACCAGGTTCGCCTCGGGCACCCGGCAGTCCTCGAAGACCAGCTCGTTGGTGTCGGAGGCGTTCCACCCCACCTTGGAGTACTTCTGGCCCACGGAGAAGCCCGGCGTGCCCGCGGGCACCAGGATCGAGGAGATCTCCGGCCGCCCGTCCTCCCGGCGCCCGGTCACGGCGGTGACGGTCACCAGCGCGGTGATGTCGGTGCCCGAGTTGGTGATGAAGGACTTGGTCCCGTCGACCACCCACTGGCCGTCCTCCAGGCGGGCCGTGGTCCTGGTGGCGCCCGCGTCGGACCCGCCGCCGGGCTCGGTGAGCCCGAACGCGCCCAGCGCCTCACCCGAGGTCAGCCGCGGCAGGTACGCCTTCTTCTGGTCCTCGGTGCCGAACCGGAAGATCGGCATCGCGCCCAGCGACACCCCGGCCTCCAGGGTGATCGCCACCGAGGAGTCCACCCGGGCCAACTCCTCCAGGGCCAGGCACAGGGCGAAGTAGTCGCCGCCCATGCCCCCGTGCTCCTCGGGGAAGGGCAGCCCGAACAGGCCCATCCGGCCCATCTTGGCGACGATCTCGTACGGGAAGGCCTCCCGCTCGTAGTAGTCGCCGATGACCGGGGCGACCTCTTCGCGGGCGAACTCCTCCACGGCGGCCCGCAGGTCGGCGTGCTCGGTCGAGAGCTGGTGACGGTTCATGCGTGCGACTCCTCGCTGGTGGCGGGGGAGGGCGCGTCCGACGGGGTGTCGGCGGACGCGTTCGGAACGGGTTCGACGGTGACCAGGACGGCGTCCATGGGCACGGACGCGCCGGGGCGCACCGCCACGGCCGCGACGGTCCCGTCGACGGGTGAGGTGACGGAGTGCTCCATCTTCATGGCCTCCACGACGGCGAGCGGGGTCCCCGCGCTCACCGTCTGCCCCACCCGCACGGCGACGGAGAGCACCGTGCCGGGCATGGGGCTGCGCACGGTCCCGTCGGCGGCGGCGTCGTCCTCGCGCAGCGCGGCCGCGACGGGCTCCTCGTGCAGGCTCCAGGCGGCGCCGCCCGAGCCCAGCCAGCGGTGCGCGGTGCCGGGGTCGTCGGCGCGCGCGTAGGTGCGGGTGGCGTAGCCGTCGGTGACGGTGAGCCGGGTGCCGTCGGCGGAGCGCCGGGCCCCGAACGCGACGGGTTCCCCCTCCGCCACGCTCACCAGGTAGCGCCCGGGCTCCCCGTCGCGGCGCACCCGGACCGCGACGGCCTCGCGCCCGGAGAGCCGCAGCCGCCACGGGGTCCAGGCGGGGCCGCCCATCCGCCAGCCGTCCGGCACGGCGAAGCGGTCGGCGCCCGGCTCCGTCTCCAGGTCGAGCTGCTGGTCCAGGGCCGCGGCCGCGTACACCTCGTCGAGCGTCCGCTCGGGAGCCGGTGCGGGCGGGTCGGAGGCGATGAGGTCGGTGCTCAGGTCCCCGGCGACCACACGCGGGTGGCGCAGCAGCCGGCGCAGGTAGGCGGTGTTGGTCACGCAGCCCAACAGCTGGTAGGAGGCCAGCGCGGAGTCCATCCTGTTCAGGGCCTCGGCGCGGTCCGCGCCCCAGGTGATCACCTTGGCGAGCATCGGGTCGAAGTCCGAGGTGATCCGCCCTCCCTCGGCGATGCCCGAGTCCACCCGGACCTCGTGCCCCCGGGGTTCGGCGAGGGACAGGATCGGCCCGCCGGTGGGCAGGAACCCGCGGTCGGCGTCCTCGGCGTAGATCCGCGACTCCACGGCGTGCCCGACCCAGGACACGTCGGACTGGGCGAAGGGCAGCTCCTCCCCGTAGGCCACCCGCACCTGGAGTTCCACCAGGTCCACGCCGCGCTCGCCGCGCACCGCGACGACCTCCTCGGTGACCGGGTGCTCGACCTGCAGGCGGGTGTTCATCTCCAGGAACGAGAACGACAGGTCGCCGCTCCGCCCCGCCTCGGCGATGAACTCCACCGTGCCCGCTCCCACGTACCCGCACGAGCGGGCGGCGGCCACGGCGGCCTCGCCCATGGTGGCGCGCTGGGCGTCGGTGAGCAGCGGGGAGGGCGCCTCCTCCACCACCTTCTGGTGGCGGCGCTGGAGGCTGCACTCGCGCTCGCCCAGGTGCAGGACGTTGCCGTGGGCGTCGGCCATGACCTGCACCTCGATGTGGCGGGGCCGCTCCACCAGCCGCTCCACCAGCAGGGTGGAGTCGCCGAAGGAGGCCAGGGCCTCGCGCCGGGCGGCGGCGGCACCGGCCACCAGGTCGTCGGGGGAGTGCACGGACCGCATGCCCTTGCCGCCGCCCCCGGCGGAGGGCTTGATGAGCAGCGGGTAGCCGGTCTCCTCGGCCGCGCGCAGGAGTTCGTCGTCGCCCAGGGGCCGCCCGGGCTTCTCGGTGAACCCGCCCAGGACGGGCACGCCCGCGGCGGCCACGGTGTCCTTCGCGCGGATCTTGTCGCCCATGGCCTCGATCGCCGAGGCAGGGGGGCCCACGAAGACCAGTCCGGCGTCGGTGCAGGCGCGCGCGAAGCCGGCGTTCTCGGACAGGAAGCCGTAGCCGGGGTGCACGCCGGTGGCGCCGCAGTCCAGGGCCAGGGCGACGATCGCCTCGGCGTCCAGGTAGTGCTCCACCCGCAGCGCCAGGTCGGCGGCGAGGGTGTGCGGGGCGTTCGCGTCGGCGTCGGTGTACACGGTGGCCGGGCTGATGCCCATGCGGCGCAGGGTGCGCATGACGCGCAGCGCGATCTCGCCCCGGTTGGCGACCATGATGCGCGCGGGCCCGCGGACGCCCGGGTTGGTGCGTGGCGTTGTGGTCAAGGGTTCCTCACATCCGGAAGACGCCGTAGCCCACCGGCTCCAGCGGGGCGTGGCGGGCGGCGGACAGGGCCATGGCGAGCACGTCGCGGGTGTCGGCGGGGTCGATGACGCCGTCGTCCCACAACCGCGCGGTGGAGTAGTACGGGCTGCCCTGCTCCTCGTACTGGTCGCGCACGGGCGCCTTGAAGGCCTCCTCGTCCTCGGCGGACCACTCCTGCCCGCGCGCGGCCATCTGGTCGCGGCGGACGGTGGAGAGCACCGAGGCGGCCTGTTCCCCGCCCATCACCGAGATGCGCGCGTTGGGCCACATCCACAGGAACCGGGGCGAGTAGGCCCGCCCGCACATGCTGTAGTTGCCCGCGCCGAAGGACCCGCCCACGACCACGGTGAACTTGGGGACGCGGGCGCAGGCCACGGCGGTGACCATCTTCGCCCCGTGTTTGGCGATGCCGCCCGCCTCGTAGTCCCGTCCGACCATGAACCCGGAGATGTTCTGGAGGAAGACCAGCGGCACGCCGCGCCGGTCGCACAACTCGATGAAGTGGGCGCCCTTGAGCGCGGACTCGGCGAACAGGATGCCGTTGTTGGCGACGATCCCGACCGGGTGGCCGTGCAGGTGCGCGAACCCGGTGACCAGGGTCGTGCCGTACTCGGCCTTGAACTCGGTGAACTCGCTGCCGTCCACGATCCGGCCGATGACCTCGCGCACGTCGTAGGGGGTGCGCGTGTCGGCGGGCACCACCCCGTACAGCTCCCCGGGGTCCAGCGCCGGGGGACGGGGCTCGCGCACCTCCCACGCGGGCGGCCCGGGCGGGCCGAGGGTGTCGGCGATGCGCCGGACGAGGGTGAGGGCGTGCGCGTCGTCGTCGGCCAGGTGGTCGGTGACCCCCGACACCCGCGAGTGCAGGTCGCCGCCGCCCAGCTCCTCGGCGGTGACGACCTCGCCGGTGGCCGCCTTGACCAGCGGCGGGCCGCCCAGGAAGATCGTGCCCTGCTCGCGCACGATGACCGCCTCGTCGCTCATCGCCGGGACGTAGGCGCCGCCCGCCGTGCACGAGCCCAGCACCGCGGCGATCTGCGGGATGCCCATCCGCGACATCGTGGCCTGGTTGTAGAAGATCCGGCCGAAGTGCTCGCGGTCGGGGAAGACGTCGTCCTGCATGGGCAGGAACGCGCCCCCGGAGTCGGCGAGGTAGACGCACGGAAGCCGGTTGTGCAGCGCCACCTCCTGGGCGCGCAGGTGCTTCTTGACGGTCATGGGGTAGTAGCTGCCGCCCTTGACCGTGGCGTCGTTGGCGACCACGACCGTCGGGCGGCCCATGACCCGGCCCACGCCCGCGATCATCCCGGCGCCGGGGGCGTCCTGTCCGTCCGCGCCGTAGAGCCCGTACGCGGCCAGGGGGGCGATCTCCAGGAAGGGGGAGCCGGGGTCCAGGAGGAGGTCCACGCGGTCGCGCGGCAGGAGTTTGCCCCGCTCGACGTGCCGTGTCCGGGTCCTCTCCGGGCCGCCCAGGGCCGCGGTGGCGATCCGCTCGCGCAGCTCCAGGGCGAGGGCGCGGTTCGCCGCGTCGTTGGCGGCGAACGCGGGCCCGGCGGTGTCCACCGCCGTGCCGAGCACAGGTGCCCTGCTCATGGTGTCCTCTCGTGGAGGGGTGTTAATGCTCACTAACATCTGGGATGTTAGTGACTACTAACATGGGTGTCCAGGGCCCGGAGCGGCACCGGGGGAGGGGAGGAGACCGGATGGGGGCCAGACCCGCGGGCGAGCGGCGCACGGCGCTCCTGGGCGCGGCGGCGCGGCTCTTCGCCGAGCACGGTTACCGGGGGGTGTCCATCGACGACCTCGGCCGCGCCGTCGGCACGACAGGGCCCGCCCTGTACCGCCACTTCCGCGGCAAGCAGGCGCTGCTCGGCGCGGTGCTGGTGGACATCAGCGAACGCCTGGCGCGCCAGGGCGGCGAGCTGGTGGCGAGGGCGTCGGGCGCCGAGGAGGCGCTGGAGGCCCTGCTGCGCGGGCACATCGCCTTCGCCCTGGACGAGCCCGACCTGATCACGGTGCACGACCGGGAGCTGGGCAACCTCACCGACGCCGACCGGCGCCGGGTGCGCCGCCTCCAGCGCGGCTACGTCGAGCAGTGGGTGGGGGTGCTCGGCGAGCTGCGCCCCGACGCCTCGGCCACCGTCCTGCGCGCCGCCGTGCACGCCGTGTTCGGGCTGCTCAACTCCACCCCGCACAGCCGGGGCGAGCTGTCGCGGCGGCACATGGCGCGGCTGCTGCTGGAGATGGGCCGGGCCGCCCTGACGGTCCCCGCCGCCGAGCCCGACTGAGCGTTCGCCCCGAGCCGGTTCCGGCCGCCGTTCCCCCGTACCCGCGTGCTCCTCCGGTACCGGGCGCTCCCGCCCGCCGTGCCCCGACGGCCCATCCCGGGATTTGGCGCCGGTCATGCCCTGCGCTGACCCGCCGCCGGGTAGACAGGGCGCCAGGCACCGGAGAGGAGGAGCGCCATGAACGTGGTGAGCAGGGGTTTCCAGGGGCGCAGGGGAGGCGACCCCTCGCGTGTGCCCCCGGGGCAGTACGAGACCCACGACTTCCCCGTCCTGTCGGCCGGTCCCACACCGCACGTGGACACGGCCGAATGGACCTTCGCGATCGCCGACGAGGCGGGCGGCACGCGTTCCTGGACGTGGGACGAGTTCCTGGACCTGCCCCAGGAACGGCCCCGCGTGGACATCCACTGCGTCACCCGCTGGTCCAAGCTGGACACCGACTGGGCGGGCGTCAGCGTGGACACCCTCCTGGAGGACGTGGAGACCGCGGCCGAGTACGCCCTGGCGGTCAGCCACGGCGGCTACACCGCCAACCTGCCGCTCCAGGACCTCACCGACGGCCGGGCCTGGGTGGTGCACAGCTTCGGCGGGGAACCGCTGGCCCCCGAGCACGGCGGGCCCGCCCGGCTGCTGGTCCCGCACCTGTACTTCTGGAAGTCGGCCAAGTGGGTGCGCGGGCTGCGGCTGCTCGACGAGGACGAGCCCGGGTTCTGGGAGCAGGCCGGGTACCACGACTACGGCGACCCGTGGCGCGAACAGCGCTACCAGGGCGACTGATGGCGGCCTGGCGGCCCGCCGAACTGGTGGCCGACCGGTGGGAGACCGCGAGCGCCAGGACCCTGGTCCTGGAGGTGCCGGGGTGGCCCGGGCACCGGCCGGGCCAGCACGTGGACGTGCGCCTGACCGCCGAGGACGGCTACACCGCCCAGCGCGGCTACTCGATCGCCTCGGCCGCGGACGGCGAGCGCGTCGAGCTGACCGTGCAGCGGGTGGAGGGCGGGGAGGTCTCCCCCTACCTGGTGGACGTGTTCGCGCCGGGCGACCGGGTGGAGGTCCGCGGTCCGCTGGGCGGCTGGTTCGTGTGGGACGCCGCGTCGCCCGACCCGGTGGTCCTGGTGGGCGGCGGCTCGGGCGTGGTCCCGCTGATGGCGATGGTGCGCGAGCGGCGCCGGACGGGCGGCCGGGCCCTGTTCCGGGTGCTGTACTCGCTGCGCACCCCCGAGGACCGTTACTACCGGGGGGAGCTGGGCGCGCACCGGCCGGGCGACGGAGGGGTCGACGTGTTCCTGGCCTACACGCGCCGCGCGCCCGAGGGCGCGGTCCGGGGGCCGGGACGGCTGGGCGTGGCCGAACTCAACACCCACGGCTTCCCCGCCGAGTTCGCGCCGGTGTGCTTCGTGTGCGGGCCCACCGGCTTCGTGGAGACGGCGGCCGACGCCCTGGTGGCGCTGGGGCACGACCCCCGGCGGGTGCGTACCGAGCGTTTCGGCTCGGGTGGAGGTGGCGGATGAGGGAACCGGAGCACATGGACGCCAACGTGCTGGCCGGACCGCTGTCGGAGATCATGTCCGTGGACCTGACCTCGGCCGAGCGCCGCTGCTCGGTGTGCGGGGCGTGCGGGACCTTCGCCGAGCTGTACGTGACGACGGACGGGCCCGGCCTGGTGGCGAGCTGCCCGCGGTGCCGGACCCTGGTCCTGCGGCTGGTGCGCACCCCCGACAGCGTGTGGCTGGACCTGGGCGGCACCGGGGTCGTCCGGATCCGGCTCGGGCTCTGACGGGGTCCGGGGCGGGCCCCGCGGCCCGCCCCGGCCCC
>NZ_QPFC01000300.1:0-10597 GCF_003427465.1 Nocardiopsis sp. TNDT3
GCCAGCTGCCGCTGGCCGCCGGCGCCGCGCTGGCCGTCTCCTACCGGGGCGGCGACGAGGTCGTCATGTGCCAGATGGGCGACGGCACCACCAACATCGGCGCCTGGCACGAGACGCTCAACATCGCCAAGCTGTGGAACCTGCCGATCGTCTTCGTGGTGATCAACAACTTCACCGGCATGGGCACCACGGTCGAGATGTCCTCCGCCGAGCCCGAGCTGTACAAGCGCGGCTCCGCCTTCCGCATCGAGGGCGAGCGCGTGGACGGCCGCGACGTGCTCGCGGTCCGCGACACCGCGTCCAGGCTCATCGAGCGCGCCCGCGAGGAGCAGACCCCGTTCCTGCTGGAGGCGTGGAGCTACCGGATGAAGGGCCACTCCGTGGTCGACCCGGCCAAGTACCGCACCGACGAGCAGAAGGACGAGGCGCGGTCGGAGGAGAACGACCCGATCGCCCTGTTCGAGGCCAGGCTCACCGAGGAGGGCCTCCTCACCGACGAGCTGCGCGAGGAGATCGCCGCCTCCGTCAAGGCCGAGGTGACCGAGGCCGCGGACTTCGCCGAGAACAGCCCGCACCCGGAGGTCTCCACCCTCTTCGACTACACCTACGCCACCCCGGTGCCCAACGAGTCCACCCGCATGCCCGCCGACCCGGTGTTCGCGGAGTAGGGAAGGAACCCACATGTCTGTGATCACTTACCGCCAGGCTCTGCGGGACACCCTTCGCGCCGAGATGGTCCGCGACGAGAACGTCCTCGTCATGGGCGAGGAGATCGGCGTCTTCGAGGGCTCCTACAAGATCACCGAGGGCCTGCTCAAGGAGTTCGGCCCGCGCAGGGTCAAGGACACCCCGATCGCCGAGGAGGGCTTCGTCGGCGCCGCCGTCGGCGCGGCCATGCTGGGCCTGCGCCCGGTCGTCGAGCTGATGACGATCAACTTCTCGCTGATCGCCATCGACCAGATCATCAACCACGCCGCCAAGATCTACGGCATGTTCGGCGGACAGACGAGCGTGCCCATGGTCATCCGCACGCCCGGCGGCGGCGGCCAGCAGCTCGGCGCCACGCACTCGCAGAACATCGAGCTGTTCTACTCGTTCATCCCCGGCCTGAAGGTGCTCGCTCCCAGCACCCCGGCCGAGGCCTCGCAGATGCTGCGCGCGGCGATCCGCGACGACGACCCGGTCCTGTTCCTGGAGAACCTGGGCCTGTACAACTCCAAGGGCGAGGTCCCCGACGACTACGCCGAGCCGGAGAACGACACCGTCGCCACGATCGGCCGCGCCAAGGTCACCCGCGAGGGCAGCGACATCACCCTCATCGGTTACTCCCGGATGGCCATGGTCGCGACCCAGGTCGCCGAGAAGCTGGCCGAGGAGGACATCGACGTCGAGGTCGTCGACCTGCGCAGCCTGCGCCCGCTGGACCGCCAGACCTTCGTGGACTCGGTCAAGAAGACCGGCTCCGCTGTGATCTGCGAGGACGACTGGCTGACCTACGGGATCGGCGCGGAGATCGCCGCCTCGATCCAGGAGGGCGCCTTCGACTACCTCGACGCCCCGGTCCGCCGGGTGGCGATGGCGGAGGTCCCCATGCCCTACGCCAAGCCGCTGGAGACGGCGGCCCTGCCGTCGGTCGAGTCGATCAGCACCGCCATCAAGGAGACCCTGAGCGCCGTCGGCAAACGGGTCGGGTAGAGGGAGTTTCAAGCATGAGCGAGATCCAGATGCCGCGCCTCTCCGACACCATGGAGGAAGGCGTCATCAGCACGTGGGTCAAGAACGTGGGCGACAAGGTCGCCTCCGGTGACGTCCTGGTCGAGATCGAGACCGACAAGGCCGTCATGGAGTACGAGGCCTACGAGGACGGCTACCTGGTCAAGCAGTCCGTCTCCGAGGGCGAGACGGTGCCGATCGGCGCGGTCATCGGCGTGATCGCCGACTCCCCGGACGCGGTACCCGAGGACTCCGGCGACGGCGGCTCGGAGCCCGAGGCCGCGCCCGCCGAGGAGGAGCAGGGCGAGAAGGCGGAGGAGATCCAGGAGGCCGCCGAGGGCACCGAGGCCGAGAGCGCCGGGGAGTCCGCCGCCTCCTCCGGCGATGGGGCCGCGCGCCCGCGCACCTCCCCGCTGGCCCGGCGTCTGGCCAAGGAGTACGGCCTGGACATCAACAGGATCCAGGGGTCGGGCCCCAAGGGCCGGATCGTGCGCGCCGACATCGAGGCCGCCCGGGAAGGCGGTGCCGCCGAGCAGGCCGCACCCGCCGCGCAGCCCAAGGAGGAGGCCAAGCCCGCCGCGGAGAAGGCGGCGACCGCTCCCGCCTTCGACGACGGCCGCGCCTCCGAGGAGCTCAAGGTCAGCAACGTGCGCAAGGTGATCGCGCGCCGCCTGACCGAGAGCAAGCAGACGGTGCCGCACTTCTACCTGCGCCGCACGATCGACGCCGAGGCGCTCAAGGCCTTCCGCGCGCAGATCAACGAGCAGCTGTCCAGCACGGGCGTGAAGGTCAGCTTCAACGACCTGATCGTCAAGGCCAGCGCGACGGCGCTGAAGCTGCACCCGGCGGTGAACACCTCGTGGGTGGACGACAAGCTGCTCCAGCACCACCGGGTCAACGTCGGCGTGGCCGTGGCCGTGGACGCCGGGCTCGTGGTGCCGGTGCTGCACGACACCGACAAGGCGACGCTGTCGGAGATCTCCACGCGCACGCGCGAGCTGGCGGGCAAGGCCCGTGACGGCAAGCTCAAGCCGCAGGAGATGAGCGGCGGCACGTTCAGCGTGTCCAACCTGGGCATGTTCGGCGTGGACAGCTTCTCCGCGGTGATCAACCCGCCGGAGGCGGCCATCCTCGCGGTCGGCGCGATGCGCCAGGAGCCGGTGGTCGTGGACGGCGAGGTCGTCGTGCGCAACCGGATCTCCCTGGAGCTGTCGGTGGACCACCGCGCGGTGGACGGCGCCGTGGGCGCCGCGTTCCTCAAGGACCTCGCGGAGATCCTGGAAGAGCCGATGCGGATCATCCTGTAGCGTCCGGCGCTCGGTACACGCGACGCCCCGGCCGGGAACGGCCGGGGCGTCCGTCGTTCCCGGACCCGTGCGTCCGGCCCGTCGTTTCCGGGCGAGCGCGGCGGATTCTGTCCACAGCCTGTGGACAAGTGGACGCGAGGACAAGCGGACACGAGGACATGCCGACGAGTCGACACGGCGACGAACCGACAGGGTGACAGAGTGTCAGGGCGGCACCCCCATCTCTGCGACACCGGCGGCCCCGGCGTGGCGGCCATCGCTGTCCACAGCCTGTGGACAGCCGGACGGGCGAGCGGGCGGGCGAACGGGCGAGAGGACACGTCACCAGGGCGGCATGGCGAAGACCTGGCCGAGAAGGGACCCGCCCGCGACGGCCGCGCCGTAGGACGGCACCCGCCGGCCGGACTGGCGGAACCGTCCACGCAAGCGACGGCCCCTGGGTCCGCCGAGCACCTCCCGCATGCGCGGGTCGCGGTGACGGCGGTCATCGGAGGTCCTCACTGCCGCACAGGGCCACCGTCTCGACCAGTTCGCCGCCGAACCCGGCCAGGCCGGTGCGCACGTCGGCTCGGGCGGCGGACGTCCGGGAGAGGGTCCCGGGGAAGGTCCGGGCCCTCCACCGGGGAACGGTGGGCGACGCCTGCGGCACAATGGACATGTCGACAGCTCGCTTTCTGGTCGTTCGCTGGTCGGTTGTCGGCCTGCTCTGGGGGTGTGAGTGCACCCGCCAGGGCCTTTTCGTTCGTCCGCCCCCAGCGGGCGGCGTGCTGGGCGGCCGGGCCCGGGGACGGAGCCGCCCTCACCCGGAGCCAGCGCCACACCTCACCGCACTTCCTCCAGGCAGCGGAGACGACGGCGGACCTGTGATCCGCCCGTTCGCGCGCTTCGTCCACAGCCTGTGGACAACGGGACCGCTTCGCCCCGACTGGTATACGGTCGGCCTCATGCCCCACGTGCTGCACATGACCGAACTCGAACGCTGGGCCTCCGGCAGCGGTGACGTCGAGGCCGACTCCCTGCGCACGCAGGGGTTCGTGCACGCCTCGCCGGACGAACCCACCCTGCTCGCGGTGGCCAACGCCTTCTACACCGGCGCCTCCGAACAGCTGGTCGCCCTCGTCGTGGACACCGACGCGGTCGGCTGCGAGGTGCGCTGGGAGGCCGCCGAGCCCGCCCCGCCGCCGGGCACGGGGGACGACGTCCTCTTCCCGCACGTGTACGGGCCGATCCCCCGAGCAGCCGTGACGGGCGTGCGCTACCTGCGCCGCGACCCCTCGGGCCGCTACACCGGCGCCGAGGAGCGGCCCGCCACGGCCGAGGCGCTGAACCTGCTGCCGCACCCCGAGGGCGGCTGGTACCGGCAGACCTGGCACAGCGGCGTCACCGTGCACCCGGAGGGCTACCCGGGACCGCGGTCCACCGCCACCGGCATCCACTTCCTGCTCGGCCCCGGGGAGGAGTCGCGCTGGCACCGGGTGCGCTCCGACGAGGTGTGGGTGTTCAACCGGGGCGGGCCCCTGGTGCTGGAGTACGGCGGCACGGGAGGGGCGCCCGAGCCCGACGGACAGGTGACCCTGGGCTCGGGGATCGAGCGGGGAGAACGCCTCCAGGCGGTGGTCCCGGCCGGTACCTGGCAGGCCGCCCGCCCGCTGGGCGGCGGGGAGGCGCTGGTCAGCTGCTTCGTCTCCCCCGGTTTCGACTTCGCCGACTTCGAGGCGGTCTGACCTCACCCGACCCTCTCGCGGACGCGGTCGGCGAGGTCCCCGTCGCGCGCGATCCGGGCCAGCCCGGCCGCCAGGCGCGCGACCTCGTCGCCCTCCACGAGCTTGGCGAGCTTGCCGCCGTCCTCCGGCAGTCCGACCTTCTTGGCCCCGCCCAGCACGTACTTGTCGGTGTAGGGCCGCAGCCAGGGCCACACCGCCTGGACCTCCCGGCAGAACATCACGGCGCCCGTCGGCCCGATGCCGGAGAACTCCCGGACCATCGCCTCCACCCGGCTCGCCCGGTGCTCGGAGCGCTCCCCGAGTCTGCGCAGGTCGCCCTGGTACTCCTCGCGCACCCGGTCGACGCACTCGCCCAGCCGGGTGGCGGTGCTCTCGTCGTAGCGCACGTAGTGCCCGCGCCCCAGCGCGTCCACGCGGTCCTGCCAGCTGAGCGAGGCCATACCGTCGGGGGTCGTGCCGCCCGCCTCGTTGAGCTCACGGGCGGCGGCGATCGCGATCCGCGCCGAGATGCGCGCGGACAGCAGGTTGACCAGCACCAGCAGCTGCCACAGCGCTGAGGGTCTGTCCGCCATCCGGATCCCGGCCTCGGCGGCGAGGGTCGTCCCCGCCTCGTCCACCACGGCGCGGGCGACGTCGGCGTTCCTGGCCATCTCCCGGTCCCCTTCCAGGTGTGGTCGGATGCGTCCTGGTACAGGGCTGATACCCGGCCGGAGGGCGCTGACGCGGTTGTCCACAGGGCTGTGTACAACCCTTCCCTCCCGGCGCCGGACACGGGAGAGCCCCGGATCCGGGTCCCGTCCCGGTTCCGGGGCTCCCCTCCCCGCCGCGGCGCCCGGCGCCGGGCTCAGGCGTGGCTCAGTCCGTTGCGGTGGGGCGGCGCGTCGCTGTGCTGGCCGACGCTGGTCGGGATCGTGTGGCGCGCCTTCCCCTTGTCGATGCCGAGGAAGCGGTTGAGGTGGCCCTTGCGGCCCACCACGAACCAGGCGATCGCCCCGAACAGCGGGAACCAGAGGATGAAGATGACCCACAGCAGCTTGCCGCCCGCGGAGGTGTCGCGGTCGACCAGCGCCGAGATGACCGCGGCGAGGAGCAGGACCAGCAGCGCCAGGCCCACGAGCGCCAGGACCACTCCGAAGATCCCGCTCATCCAGGTGACGGCCGTGTCCGCGCGGTCCGCGAGGTTCGTGATCATGGTCTCCCCCAACAAGGCACACTCCCTATTGTTACGCAGAGTAACCTTTTGAGCGGGGGATCCCGTGGCGCTTCCGGTTTTCGGGCGTTTCCACTACGCAAGGACCGGATTCCGTTTCCGTGGTGACTTTCCGAACTCACGTCACTACTTTCAGGTAATTCCACCTGTCAGGCCCTCGCGCTGCTTTACTGGGAACCATGGGCGAGCTTCGGCGATCTGGCAGGTTCACTCCCCTTCTCCCTCCCGGGTCCCCCACCGCAGACGGTGGCGGCCCCGGCACCCGCGACCACGGCGTCCCCGTCCCCCTGGCCAAGCGCAGAGACCAACGGGCGACGGGAGGCCGCACGGCCGAGGCCCGGTGACCGTGGGCAGGCAACCCAGGTACCTCTGGCTGGCGGAACAGCTGCGCGGGCCGATACTGAGCGGAGAACTGCCGCCCGGCACGCGTCTGCCCTCCCGGACCCGGCTGGCGCGCTCCTACCGGGTCAGCGAGCAGATCTCCCGCACCGCGCTCCGACTCCTGGTCACCGAGGGCCTGGTCGAGTCCAGGCCCGGCTCCGGGTACTACGTGCGCACCGTCCCCGAACTCTTCCGGATCTGCCGGACCGACTCCTCCTCCGGCTCCGGCCTGGGGCGGCTCAGCCGCGAGTCGATCGGCACCGAGCAGGAGCAGTGCGCGCCGCCGCTGAGCCTGCGGCTGCGGCTGCGCGAGGGGGAACCGGTGTACCGCACCACCTCACGCGGGCTGTCCTCGGAACTGCCCATCACCCTGCACCGGTCCTGGGAGCCCGCGTCCCTTACGGCGGGCACCCTGCGCACCCCCTTCGACAGCTCGCCCGGCAGCGGACTGCTCGAACGGCTCAGCGCGGCGGGCCACCCGGTGGACCGGGTGGTGGAGGAGGTGGGCGTCCGCGCGCTGCGCGACTCCGAGGCCTCCCTGCTCGGGTCGGCGCCGGGGATACCCGTGCTGGTGGTGGAGCGCACCCATTTCAGCGGCAACCGGCCGGTGGAGACCTCCGACCTCATCGGCTCGTCCGAGCAGTGTCGACTCCTCTACAAACTGACACTGGCCCGGCCCCGCCGCGTCGGCGACCCTCGGCGGTACTGACCCGGGCCCGCGCGGGTGCGGCGCTCCGGGACGGGCACCCGGGCGCCGCCCCCGGGCACGCGTGAGGGCGGCGGCCCCTCCCGGAGGAGGGGGCCGCCGCCCTCATCGTCCACCGGCCGCCGCGCCGGTACGGACACCACCGGACGCCCGCTCCGCCCAACCGTTCCCCGTCACGCGGAGTGACCGGCTGGAGTCGCCCGGCGGTGTGCGCGGTCAGGCCCGGGTGAACTCCCCGGCCACGACCTCGGCGATCTGCGCCGTGTTGAGCGCGGCGCCCTTGCGCAGGTTGTCACCGCACAGGAACAGGTCCAGCGACTTCGGGTCGTCCAGCGACTGCCGGATGCGGCCGACCCAGGTCGGGTCGGTGCCCACGACGTCGGCCGGGGTCGGGAACTCGCCGTTGGCCGGGTCGTCCTGGACCCGCACGCCCTCCGCGGAGCCGAGCAGCTCGCGGGCGGCGTCGGCGGGCACCTCCTCGGCGAAGGACGCGTGCACGACCAGCGAGTGGGTGGTGATCACGGGGACGCGGACGCAGGTGGCCGAGACGCGCAGGTCGGGCAGGCCCAGGATCTTGCGGGACTCGTTGCGGACCTTGAGCTCCTCCGAGGACCAGCCGCCGTCCTTGAGCGAACCCGCCCACGGAACGACGTTGTAGGCCAGCGGCGCCGGGAACGGCCCCAGCTCGCCGACGGCGGCGCGCACGTCGCCCGCGGTGTCGCCCAGGCTGCGGTCGGCACCGGCCTTGGCCATCTGGTCGCGCAGGGTGTCGATGCCCTCCTGGCCGGCGCCGGAGGCGGCCTGGTAGGAGGAGACCACCAGGTCGGTGACGCCGTAGGCGCGGTGCAGGGCGCCGATGGCCACGATCATCGACAGGGTGGTGCAGTTGGGGTTGCTGATGATGCCGCGCGGGCGGTTGCGGACCTGGTCCGCGTTGACCTCGGGCACCACGAGCGGGACGTCGGGGTCCATGCGGAACGCGCCGGAGTTGTCGACGGCGACCGCGCCGCGGGCGGCGGCGATCGGCGCCCACTCCTTGGACACCTCGTCGGGGACGTCGAACATGGCGACGTCCACGCCGTCGAAGACCTCGGGGGCCAGGGCCTGGACCACGACGTCCTCGCCGCGCACGCGCAGGACCTTGCCCGCGCTGCGCGGGGAGGCGACGAGGCGGATCTCGCCCCAGACGTTCTCGCGCTGGGTCAGGATGTCCAGCATCACGGTGCCGACGGCGCCGGTGGCGCCGACGACGGCGAGGGTGGGAAGACGGTTGCTCATCGGCCGGTACCTCCGTAGACGACAGCCTCGACCTGGTCGGCGTCGAGCTGGAACTCGCTGTGGGCGGCGCGGACGGCCGCGTCGATCTGGTCCTCCTCGACGATCACCGAGATGCGGATCTCCGAGGTGGAGATCATCTCGACGTTGGTGCTCGAACCGGCGATCGCGTCGAAGAAGCGGGCGGTGACACCCGGGTAGGAGCGCATGCCCGCGCCGATCAGCGACACCTTGCCGATCTTGTCGTCGTAGCGCAGGGACTCGAACCCGACCTTGTCCTGCACCTTCTTGAGCGCGGCGACGGCCTCCTTGCCGAAGTCCTTGGGGACCGTGAAGGAGATGTCGGTGCGCGAGGTGGAGACCGCCGACACGTTCTGGACGATCATGTCGATGTTGATCTCGGCGTCGGCCAGGGCCCGGAAGATCGTCGCGGCCTCGCCGACCTTGTCGGGCACGCCGACGACGGTGATCTTGGCTTCGCTCCGGTCGTGAGAGACACCGGAGATGATCGGCTGTTCCATGCCTTCGCTTTCCTCGACTTCCGGGACGACCCAGGTCCCCGGCTTCTGGCTGAAAGATGAACGGACGTGAAGGGGGATGTTGTACTGACGCGCGTACTCGACACAGCGCAGGTGCAGGATCTTGGTCCCGGACGCCGCCATCTCCAGCATCTCCTCGTAGGAGATCTGGGGGATGCGCTGGGCGCTCGGCACGATGCGCGGGTCGGCGGTGAACACACCGTCGACGTCGCTGTAGATCTCACAGGCGTCGGCCTCCAGAGCGGCGGCCAGCGCGACGGCGGTGGTGTCGGAGCCGCCCCGGCCCAGGGACGTGATGTCCTTGGTGTCCTGGGAGACGCCCTGGAACCCGGCGACGATGCAGATCGCGCCCTCGCCCACGGCCTCCTGGATCCGGCCCGGGGTCACGTCGATGATCTTGGCGTTGCCGTGCAGCGACGTGGTGATCACACCGGCCTGGGAACCGGTGAAGGACCTGGCTTCGAACCCCAGGTTCTCGATGGCCATCGCCACGAGTGCCATGGACATGCGCTCGCCCGCGGTGACCAGCATGTCCAGTTCGCGGGCCGGCGGCATCGGGCTGACCTGCTCGGCCAGGTCCAGGAGTTCGTCGGTGGTGTCGCCCATGGCCGAGACCACGACGACGACGTCATATCCCGCCTTTTTCTGAGCGACGATCCGCTGGGCTACTCGCTTGATGGCTTCCGCGTCTGCCACGGAAGACCCACCGTACTTCTGCACGATTAGGGCCACGATCGATGCTCCTGAGGAGTTGGGATCAAGACAATGAAATGGAGTGTAGCCACAGACGTCCTCGCCTAGCCCATCTGACCTGCGACGGGAGGGCGTGGCGTCTTGACACACCGGCGATGGGGCTTACCCGGTCAGGCGGAGGTTACTCGTGTTTCGCGCGGATGAACGGCGAATGTGAGTTAGAACTCCAGGGCGCGACGCGCTAGAACTCCAGGCTGCGGCGGCCCTCGAAGGCACGACCGAGGGTGACCTCGTCGGCGTACTCCAGGTCGCCGCCCACGGGCAGGCCACTGGCCAGACGGGTCACCTTCAACCCCATGGGTTTGACCAGCCGCGCCAGATAGGTCGCGGTGGCCTCCCCTTCCAGGTTGGGATCCGTGGCCAGGATCAGCTCCGTCACCTGGCCGTCGGCCAGGCGGGTCATGAGTTCCTTGATGCGCAGGTCGTCGGGGCCCACACCCTCGATGGGGCTGATGGCGCCGCCCAGGACGTGGTAGCGGCCCCGGAACTCGCGGGTGCGCTCGATGGCGACGACGTCCTTGGACTCCTCGACCACGCAGATGATGGCGGGGTCGCGGCGGACGTCGCGGCAGATGCGGCACTGGTCCTCTTCGGCGACGTTGCCGCAGACCGAGCAGAAGCGCACCTTCTCCTTGACCTCGACGAGCGCGCTGACGAGGCGTTTGACGTCGGCGTGCTCGGCGGACAGGAGGTGGAAGGCGATGCGCTGCGCGCTTTTCGGACCGACGCCGGGCAGCCGCCCGAGCTCGTCGATCAGATTCTGCACCGCGCCTTCGTACATCGCCTACCCATCAGTGACGGACCGGGTCTGTCGGGGCGGTCCGCATCCCCACCCCCCACCGTATCCGGCGCGGCGGACTCGCGCGTACGCGCGGGCCCGCCTGACCGGTTCCCGGGGCCGCTCCCCGGTTCCGGGAACGACGGCGGGAACAGCGGGAGCGGCCCCGGTGCCGGTCCGCAGACCTCCCGGTGCCGGTCCGCGGCCCGGC